>JANLHO010000044.1 GCA_024654485.1 Patescibacteria group bacterium
CCAAAGCCCCCGCACGCCTCCGCCCTATTGGGCTTCAGGGTGCACAAACAAATCTAGACTGCGGGCTTCTCCTCCTCCACTTTCGCCTCCGAGGCGATAATCTTGTCCTCTTTTTTTACCACTTGCTGCTCCACGCTTTTCTTGCGGGAAAATCCGAATAGCGAGAAAACGAGTACGGAGGAGAAAACGATGCCCGCGACGTTGACCACGAAGAGCACGAGCGCGTTGCTCGCTATTACCCAGTCAAAATCCGCAAGCCCCACTCCTGCGACGGCCAGAGGCGGGACGAGCGCGACGGAGATTGCGACACCGGGCAGCGTTTCGTTGAGATGCGCGCGCGTCATCGCATACGAACCCGCGAACCCCGCTATCACCGCGACGGCCGCGTACATGAGCGAGGGCTGGCTGCCGGCTATGAGGTCTATGAGTGCAATTCCGTCGGGATTGCGGCCGGTGAAAAAGATACCTATGAGAAATCCCACCGCGAGAGAAAAGCCCACCGACTTGCCCAGCGTCAGAAGCGAGCGCCCGATAAGGCGCTCGTCGGGCATGATGATGCCGAGCGCGAGCGAGAGGAGAGGATAGAGCATGGGCGCGATGAGCATGCTGCCGATGATGATGACCGTACTGTCCAAGAGCACGCCGAATACGGCCATGGAAACGGCGAGTATCATCATCAGGAAAAATTCCTTTCGCGGCGAGGCGTGCTGGATTATCGCCTCAATAGCATCCTCCTTCTCCTTCTCCGTCGCGGCGCTAAATAAGCTCCAGACCATAGGGGGATTATACGCTACTCGGCGCTTCTGCAATATCCAGTATGGCCAGCTCCAAAGGGAGGGCGGGGACTGCCGAATAGGCCATGCGCGAGTAGGCCTCCAGCAGGTGGCGCAGCGTTCCGGAGGTGACGCCCGGATTTTTGGCCACTTCCTTAGCCAGCTCCAAGTCGGCCTCGGTAAGCTCGTGCGATAGCGCCTCTGCGAGAGGCGGCGCGAAGCGCATAAGCAGGATGACGCGCATGCGGTGGATGAGGAGCTTCGTGAGTGTGCGCATGTCAAAGTTCTCGTCCGATGCCTTGTGTATCGCGGAGAGCGCGGATGCCGCGTCCTTCTCCGAGATGGCTTTGAGGATGAGGCGCACCAGCTCGCCGCGCGGAGCGCCGGAGACTACTTCCACGTCGCCCGCGCTTATCTCCTTGCCCTTGGAGACAGCGAGTACTTTCTGCAAGATGGACAGCGCGTCGCGGAAAGAGCCCTCGGCGAGAAGCGCCACGAGGTCCGCGCCCGCGCGCTCAAGCTTGTAGCCCTCCTTCTTGGCGACGTCCTGCACCGTCTCGGCGAGCATCTCGCGCGAGGGCTGGCGGAAGCTGTATATCTCGCAGCGAGATTGTATCGTCTCCGGCACTTTGTCGCGCTCCGTCGTCGCCAAGACGAAAACAGCGTGCGCGGGCGGCTCCTCTATCGTCTTCAGAAGCGCGTTCCACGCATCGCGCGTGAGCATGTGCGCCTCGTCTATGATGTAAAACTTGTAGGGCGACTCAAAGGGTGTCGCATAGACGCCTTCGCGCAGCGCGCGGATGTCGTCTATGCCGCGGTTGGATGCGGCGTCTATTTCGTAGAGGTCGCTCTCGGAAACGCCTAGCTCTCGCGCGAGGATGCGCGCGACGGTCGTCTTGCCCGTCCCGCGTCCGCCGGAGAAAAGGTACGCATGCGCCGTCTTTTTGTTCTTTATCGTTTTTTCAAGCGTTTCGGTGACGTGCCCCTGCCCGCGCACCTCGGCGAAAGAGGCCGGCCGATAGCGGCGGTACAGCGTGGCGCTCGTCTCCCCTTTCATGCCATTAGTATACATAAAAATCTTGCCGGGGACGCGCTCTACGCGCGTCCCCGGCAGTCGTCGTCCTTGCCGAAGAGATAAACCCTTTATGCCTTATCCGGTAACCGAATCTTCTCGTCGCGCAGAAGGGAGGACAGCGGGCGCCGCTCCAGTCCCTCGCTCCACCGGGCGTAGAGGACTCCTATCTTCCAGATTGAAATTTTTTTCTTCTGAAGCGCCTCTGCGAGGCACTCCCGAAACTCCGGCGGATAGGGCGCGATAGCGACTGCCGCGCCGAGTGCCATGTCGTAGCGCACTATTATGTCGCGCATACTCTCAAGCGCGCCCCCGTGCTTTCTGAAAAGCGAGACGAAAGCCTGCGACACATTCAGTGAGTTTGACATTGAGGCGATGGTGTACTCCCTCTTTGCCCTCAACAGAAAGGCGTCGTATCTGGCCATAAGTCTCCGCCCGCGCAGCTGATCGCCTACGTTCACGGCGGCGAACCTCCTGGCCGCAAACCGCGGGAGCGGGGCAGGATGTCGCACAGGTGTCTCCTTTTCCCGCCGATCCTCCTTGCCGCGCCGCACACTCTCCGGAGAGGCGCATTCGCGGCACAGTCCGCTTCCGTTTGGGGGCTGGGCGACCGTTTTTGGATGCTCGGTCCTTCCGCAGATTCTGCACATTCGGAAGGGGCAGGGGCAGCCCTCGCATTCTGCGTTGTACTGCGGTTTGCCGGAGAATGTCCGGCAATAATCCTTGGTGACGGTACGTCCGCTTTGGAGCGCGCACGGGCCAAAGGTCGGGGTGCCGTCCAAGGGTTCATAGTTTATCCTGGGCATGGCGCCCTCCTTTCCGGGTCGCGTGATGGGTTTGTGTGTGAATGAGCGACCCGAGACGAGGATATGTCTATTCCGCGTTTCGCACAAGCTCCTTCAGTATCTCGCGCGCCTCTTCCGCGCTTTCCGTCCCCATCAGACGCGCGCGCATCTCCTTCGCACCGTCCCATCCGCTTATGTAGGCCTTGAAATGTTTTTTCATAACGGCATAGTTCGTGGTCTCCGCCATGAGCTCCTCAAAGAGCTCCAAATGCTCCATCAGCGCCCGTATTTTTTCTTGGGGCGTTCTGTCGGTCCCTCCACCTTGCTCGGGATTATCCGCTGACGCGAACAACCACGGATTGCCGAAAACGGCGCGGCCGAGCATGACACCGTCGCATCCGGTCTCTGCCGCCTTCGCGCGCGCGTCCGCAAGGTCGCGCACGTCGCCGTTGCCGATGATAAGTGTCCGACACGGCAAGGCCTCGCCTTGCCGTGAGTTGCGGATTTTGACGGCGTACTTGATTCGCTCCCAGTGCGCGGGTACATCCGACATCTCTTTGCGCGTGCGCGCATGGAGCGCCACAGCCGCCGGCTCCTCGGCCAGAAGCTCCGTCAGCCATCCGCCGGCCGGCGGATCAAGCTCGTCCTTGTTGTACCCGATGCGCGTCTTTATTGATACGGGAATGTCCCCGGCCCCCCTCTTCGCCGCGCGGATTAGCTCACGCGCGAGCGCGGGATTTTTGATGAGCGCGGCTCCGCAGCCGCTTTTCTCTATGGAGCAATCGGGGCAGCCCATGTTGATATCAAAACCGTCAAAGCCCATCTCCGCGCACATGCGCGCTATTTGCTCCATGTGCTCCGGCACGGCGGTGAAAAGCTGCGCCACTATCGGGCGCTCTATCTCCGCGTACTCAAGCCTCTTCAGGAGCTTGCGCCTGCCGCTCTCCGGCGCCTTCAGGATGCCGTCGGCGGAAGTGAATTCGGTGTAGAGGACACGAGGTACGGACGGGCTGGCGTAGCTTGCGATGAGCCGGCGAAATGCCGCATCGGTCACATCCTCCATCGGCGCGAGCGCAAAAAAAGGCCTCGGCAGCTTCTCCCAAAAATTCTTCATGCGGGCACGATACCACACCAACTGGCCTTCTTACTTCTCCGTGACGCCATACCCGCATTCTACGCGGTCGCGTAGAATGCGGGTATGTCATGCGTGTGATGAATGGGAAAATGATACGGGCAGTACTACTGCGCGCTCACCTCCTCCTCGCCTATGAGCTTGTAGTACGCGCGGTCGCCGAAGCGCAGGTCTATGTATTCTATTTCGTTCTTTCTGTCGCGAAGGATGTCGGAATCCAGCACAAGCTCCAGATCGTGCGTAAGCCTTCCGGCGTCCTGACCAAAAGAGGCCTTTATATAAAATCCTTGCTCGCCGGATAGCGGTATTGTGAAATCGCGGTCGTTTTCCACTATAGCTCCCGCAGGAGTGAATCCGGCCTGCCCCAGGAGGCGCAGCAGGGTGATTATCCCCGGCAGGTGCGCCGGCACGAAAGAGCGTCCTATCGGATTGGCGAGCTTACGCATGCTTGAGGTCGCGCTCCCTTCGGCGGTCGCGTCCTCTGCCCCATCCTTATCATTATCAAGTGCCACGCCGCCCTCAAAGACGTATATCGCTCCGGGGCGCGCGGATTCCACCTCCGAGGCGGAAGCTTCTGCAAAAATAAATCCCCTGTCGTCCATTTCGTAGCATTGCCCCCCGCTCATGCACCAGAGCGCGAAGGGCTGGCGCTCCGTGATGCCGACCACCATGTCCGTAGAAAGGAGCGACGGGCGCGATACGGAAGCGGATTTGATGCGCGGGAAATATCCGACCACCGCCCGCTCAATGACGGCGCGGGGATAGATGAAAATATTTTTCCGCGAGATGTAGTGGTACGAGCCGTCGTCAAGTATTGTCGCGACGTAATCGCGTACGAGTTTCTCCGGCACTTTTTGTGTGCCCTGGACCACGATGTGCCGTATGGAAAGCTCCGGCAGATAAGATGCGTAGCTCACTCCCCACGCCACTCCACCGACGACCATAAGAGCCATGAGCGTCTTTATTGCGCGCACGCGCCTGCGGCGCGTGCGCAGCGGCGAGGCGCGCCGAGCGCTCTCCGCGGTACTAGAACGCGGCGCGCGCGAAAAAAGCGAAGTCTGGCCCGCAGGAGGCTTCCTGCCGGGTCGCCGACCTCGCAGGTCAACTACTTTTTTGGATGACCCCGCACTAAATTTTGCCATAGCCTCTTTGTTTGCACATTACAGCCACGCTCTCGGCATACATGACGGCAAAATTATTGCCCGGATATAACATCCTTGCCCATATAGCCCCGCAAGACGTCGGGAATCGTTATTGAACCGTCTTTTTGCTGGTTGTTCTCTACTATCTGACAAATGATACGCGGCATGGCGAGCGCGGTGTTGTTGAGCGAGTGTGCGTAGCGCAGCTTACCCTCGCCGGATGGCGAGTCATCTCGGTAGCGGATATTGAGCCGCCGCGTCTGGAAATCGTGAAAATATGAGGACGAGTGGGTCTCTCGGTACTTCCGCTCGCTAGGCATCCACGCTTCTATGTCGTACTTCTTCACCTGCCCCAAGCCCAGATCGCCGCCACAGTTGATGACGACACGATACGGAAGCCCAAGCTCCTGCAAGAGCTTTTCGGAATTCGCGGTTATCTCCTCGTGCATTCGCACGGATTCCTCGTGATTGGCCTCGCACAAGACCACCTGCTCGTATTTCACAAATTCATGAATGCGGAAAATGCCTTTCGTGTCCTTGCCGTGAGAGCCGGCCTCGCGTCGGAAGCACGGCGAGAAAGAGAAGAATTTGACAGGCAGAGCGCTTTTGTCCAGCACTTCGTCCATGTAGTAGCCCATTGAGGCGACTTCTGCGGTGCCCGCCAGATAATCGCCGTCCTGCGTCTTGTATAGATCGTCCTCGCTCTGCGGAAGATAGCCCGTGCCGACAAAAGGCTCCCGACGCACCATGGACGGGACTATCATTGGAACGAAGTCGCTCTCCGCGAATCGGTCCTGTACGAAGCGCTCCAGCGCCCATACGAGCCGTGCGCCGTCTCCTTTTAGGAAGTATCCGCGGAATCCCGCGACCTTGGCACCACGCTCATAATCCGCCATATCGTGCGCGAGCATGAGTTCCACATGGCTTTTCGGCTCAAAGTCAAACGATGGTTTATCTCCCCACTTGCGCACTTCTTTGTTGTCGGCATCGCTATCGCCGTCCGGAACGGACATATCGGGCACATTGGGCACCTGCAGCATGAGCGCGCGCCACTCTTTGATAGTGGTCTGCATGGACTCCTCCGCAAGCTTCAGCGCCTCCTTGACGCCCTGCATGCTCGCGATTATCTCCTTTTTCTCGGCCTCATCCTTCGCCGAACTTATCTTGTCGGAAGCCGCGTTCTGCTCGGCGCGTTTTTCATCTATGGAAAGTTGCAACTCTCGGCGCTCATCGTCCAGCTTCAAGAGCTTCTCTATATCTATGTCTATACGCTTCTTCCGCGCTCCGGCAACGACGATATCTTTGTTGTCCCGTATGAATTTGATGTCCAGCATAGGTCAGCGAACAGTGACCAGTGACCAGCAAACAGTCCGCAGCATCGCGTAATACACTGTTTACCGTTTCCCGTTTTCTGTTTTCTGTGCATATGATGATAGCATCATGACTGACGGCATCCAACTCCTATCTCCCGATGATTTCCCCGCGCTACTGCGGGAGATACCCGACCGCCCCAAGCGCCTTTATTTGCGAGGGAAGCTGCCGAGCGAGGATGCGCGATACCTCGCCGTGGTGGGAAGCCGCGCCATGAGCCCGTACGGACGCCGCGCATGCCGCTACCTCGTGGAAGGATTGCGCGGATACCCCGTCGTCATCGTAAGCGGGCTCGCGTACGGCGTGGATGCCGAGTCGCACAAAGCCGCGCTCAATGCGGGCCTCACGACGATAGGCGTGCCCGGCTCGGGGCTGGACTGGAACGTGCTCTACCCCAAGGCCAATGTGGGCCTCGCACGCGAAATACTCTCATCGGGCGGCTGCCTTCTCTCGGAGGAAAAACCGGAAGCAAAGACGATGGACTATATGTTCCCCAAGCGCAATCGCATAATGGCGGGGCTATCGCACGCGACGCTCGTAGTGGAGGCCAAGGAGAAGTCGGGTACGCTCATAACCGCGCGGCTCGTCACCGAATACAACCGCGAGCTATTGGTGGTCCCCGGCTCAATTTTTGACGAAAGCAGCCGCGGTGCGCACCAATTTCTGCGCATGGGCGCGACGGCCGCCACCTGCCCCGAAGACATACTCGTGGCTCTCGGCATAGTTAAGCGGGAAGGAGCCGCTTCTCTCACGGAATTGCGTGAGGACCTCTCCGAAGAAGAGCGGCGCGTATTTGAGATAATCAGCTCGCCCGTTTCCCGCGACGAGCTTATGCAGGCGCTGGAGATACCGATAACCGATGCCAACGTACTACTCTCCACGATGGAGATAAAGGGGCTCATAGTGGAGGAGCTCGGCGTCGTCCGCATACGATGAAAATCTACTCTTGGAACGTCTGCTATCGCAACGCGGATTTTGACGCTGCTCTGCGCTATATCGGACAATTGGATTTTGATGTGCTGTGCCTGCAGGAAGTGCCGGCGCGAATCTACGAACGATTGAAAGAACTTCCGTACAGCGCGGCCGAGGGCGTGGATGCGCGCTGGGACGGACGCCATGAACATTCACACGTCGTAATCCTCACGCCACACAAGATGCGGGCGAGCGGCCGCTTCACGCTCCCCGCTCTGCGGCGCACGCTGCGCTCGCGGATGTTCATGCACTTCATGCGTTTGTGGGGATGGCGTTATGTGGAGGGGCGCGAAGGTGTCTGGGCCGATATCTCGCTGCCGAAAGCCGGCACGGTCAGAATCTTCAGCCTGCACCTCGGACTCCTGTATCCCGAATCGCGTCGCCGGGAGTTTGAGGCGGCCTTGTCGCATGCGGACGCTGGCATTCCCACTGTCGTGTGCGGTGATTTCAATATAGTGGAGTCGTGGCGCGTGACCCTGCTCAACTGGCTTCAGGGTGGCCGTGTGAGCGACGTTATCATGAAAAAGCGCGAACGCTCCGCCTTTGAGGCGCGGCTCGCGCGCCTCCGTTTGCGCAACCCCTTTCTCGGCAAGCGCACGCAGACCATTTCCCGCAGCCAACTTGACCACATACTCCTGCCGAGCGAATGGACGGTGCAAAAAGCCGAAGTTGTCGCCGAGCGCTGCGGCTCCGACCACCATCCCATCTTCGTGGAAGCATCTATTTCGTAGCACATGCCGCGCTTGCGCATGCGCATATTTTGCGGGCACTGATTTGACATGTGGTAGGCTTCTGGGGTATCACTCTCCGTTATGAACCCCGCTAGAAATCACGGGCAATAATTCAAACAAGGATGACCGCACAGAACAACAACAAAAAGACTACGCTTAGTAAAAGGCGGAGCACCGCCACAATCCGGCCTATTTCTAACGGGGCGAAGCTCGTAATAGTAGAATCGCCGGCAAAGGCCAAGACGATAGAAAAATACCTGGGCAAGGGATTCACTGTGCGCGCGAGCGTCGGCCATATACGCGATCTGCCCAAGAGCAACAAGGATGCGGTAGATGTGAAGGGCGGATTCGTGCCGCGCTATCAGATAGTGAAAGAGAAACAGCACGTCATAGATGAGCTGCACAAGGAGGCGGCGCGCGCCGACGAGGTCATCCTCGCGACAGACCCCGACCGCGAGGGAGAGGCCATAGCATGGCACCTGTCCGAGACCATTGGGCTCAAGAAGCCCAAACGCATCGTCTTCCACGAGATAACGGAGGGTGCCGTGCAAAACGCGCTCGCGCATCCGCGCGGGATAGACGAGGAGCTTGTCCGCGCGCAGGAGGCGCGGCGCGTACTGGACCGCCTCTTCGGCTACGACCTCTCCGGACTCATATGGAAAAAGGTGCGCTATGGCCTCTCCGCAGGGCGCGTACAGTCGCCCGCATTGCGTATCATAATGGAGCGGGAGCGCGAGATACGCGCCTTCGTGCCGGAAAAATTTTGGGTCGTATCCGCAGACCTAAAGACAAAAGACGGGGCGAGCTTCACCGCCACATGCACGGAAGAGCCCAAGGAGGAAAAAGAGGCCGAGCGCATAGTAAAAGCCGCGCGGGGTGGCGCATGGCGCGTCGTCCGCGTGGAAGAAAGCGAGCAGAAGCGCTCCGCGCGCGCGCCTTTTACTACATCCACCCTGCAGCAGACCGCATCCACCCGGCTGGGCTTTTCTCCATCGCGCACGATGCGCATCGCGCAAAAGCTCTACGAAGCGGGTCACATCACCTACATGCGAACCGACTCCCCCAATCTCGCCAAGGAGGCGCAGGGCGCTATCATCGGCGCGGTGCGCGACGAATTCGGCGAGAAGTATGTCTCCCCCCGCACATACAAAAGCAAGTCTAAAAGCGCACAGGAAGCGCACGAGGCCGTACGACCGACAGACGCGAAAAAGATGAGCGTGGGCGCCAATGAGGAGCAGAAAAAATTGTACGAGCTTATCCGCGCTCGGGCGCTCGCCTCGCAGATGGCCGATGCGAAGCTCCTGCGAACCAAGATAGTGGCCAACATCCAAGAGGACGGTATACCGGACTTCGCGGTCACGGGGTCGCAAGTAATATTTGACGGCTGGCTCGCCGCCGACACCGGCGCGCGCGGAGAAGATGTGGAGCTGCCCAAGGTCGCCGAGAAGGACCCCCTCGCACTCGTGGAAGCGCGCTCCGAGGGGAAAGAAACGCAGCCACCCGCACGCTATTCGGAAGCGGGGCTCGTAAAAGAGCTGGAAAAGCGCGGCATAGGACGCCCTTCCACCTACGCCTCTATCATCAAGACACTGGATGACCGCGGCTACGTGGAAAAGCAGGGGCGCACGCTCATTCCTACCGCGACGGGCGACGTCGTGTCGTCTTTCATAGAGAGCAATTTCGGCGAGTACATCTCCGACACATTCACCGCCGAGATGGAGAACGAGCTGGATGATATAGCGGACGGCAAACGCAAGTACGAAAAGACGCTAAAGGATTTCTACACCCCGTTCGCTAAAGCGGTTGAGGGCAAAGCGGACATCCCGAAAATAACCTCAATGGGCGATGCGCCCGAAGAATTCCCCTGCCCCATTTGCGGCGGCGATATGGAGTACAAACTCTCACGCAACGGACGCTTCATGAGCTGCAAGAAATTCCCGAAGTGCCTGGGCGCACGCAAGGAGGACGGGAGCGAGATAGCCCCGCCCAAAGAGATAGGCGAGGCGTGCCCAAAATGCAAGGATGGCAAGCTCATGGAGCGTGAAGGCCGCTTCGGACGCTTCATAGCCTGCTCAAACTATCCGAAATGCAAATTCGTGAAGCAGGATCCGGCCGAGGAGGCACGCTCCAAAACGGGCGTCGCCTGCCCGGTGTGCACAAAAGAAGGGCGAGAGAAGGGCGAGATGGCCGAGAGGCGCGGAAGGTTCGGTATTTTCTACGCATGTTCAAATTATCCGGACTGCAAATATGCAATCAAGGCTAAGCCCACGGGGCACGCGTGCGAGATGTGCGGCGCCCTCATGATGCAGGGGACCAAGACCATACCGGAACGCTGCTCCGACAAAAGTTGCCCGAACCACAATCCGCACAAATTGGAGAAGAAGAAATAGTGTCAGCGACTTATGAACTACGATGTCCCTATAGGGACATCGTAGTTTAGCCCAAGGGCAGCGGCAGTTGGAGTCAACAAGAACATAAGCGCATGAGCCGCTTCATTTACAGCCGCCGTCACCAGCAGTATCATGGCCGGATGACGAACACACCCTCAATACGTCCGCTGAAAGATATCCTGGGCGCTATGAGCGGAAGGAGCGATTCCGATACGGCGCTCGTTACGGATGCCTACGAACTCTCCAAAGAGGCTCATAAGGACCAGAAGCGCTATTCCGGAGACCCATATTTCATCCACCCTGCGGAGGTCGGGTATTTGCTCGCGCAGGCCGGAGTGGACGCCAAGACCGTCGCCGCAGGATTACTGCACGACACGATAGAGGATGCGGGGGTCAAAGCATCCGTTATAGAAGAGAAGTTCGGCGCGGAAGTGCTTTCGCTTGTGCAGGGAGTCACCAAGCTCGGGGCGCTGCGCTATCGCGGGCTGGAGAGACATACCGAGTCTCTTCGCAGGCTTTTTGCCGCGACGGCAAAGGACATACGCGTACTCATAATCAAGCTCATGGACCGACTGCATAATGCGCGCACTCTTGAGCACGTTCCGGAGGAAAAGCGCAAGCGCATCGCCCTGGAAACTCTTGAGATATACGCGCCTATAGCCGACAGGCTCGGTATGAGCGTCGCCAAGCAGGAGCTGGAGGATGCGGCATTCCCCCACGCATACCCCAAGCGATACGAGAAAACACGTGAATTGCTCAAGGAGCGAAAACGAGAGAACGAGAAGCGTCTTGAGAAAGTGGAGCGCGCTCTGAAGCGCGTGCTCGGAGAGGCAGGCCTGCGCACCTTCCGCACCGAGGCTCGTATCAAGGGTATCTACAGCCTTTTCCGCAAGCTTGAGCGCAAGAAGTGGGACATCAACGACGTACACGACATCCTTGCGCTGCGCGTTATATTCCCCACCGTGTCCGATTGCTATTCCGCGCTCGGAATAATACACGCCCAGTGGCGTCCTGTGCCGGGTAAGATAAAGGACTACGTCGCTTTCCCGAAGCCCAACGGGTATCAATCCATCCATACGACCGTATACACCGGCGACGGCAGCGCTCTTGAGATGCAACTGCGCACGGAAGCGCAGCACCGCGAGGCCCTATACGGCATTGCATCACACATGACATACAAAGAAGACCAGTCGCACGCGCCTGCTGGCAAGCGGGGCGGGCTTGACTGGGTGAGACAATTCCTTCCGGGGCTGCGTCGCGATGCATCAGCCGAATCACCCGTGATCCAGGGGAAGGGCGCACCGGAATGGGTACAGGAACTCGCGCGAGCACATCAGGACTCGGCGGAGTCCGAAGAATATCTTGACACTCTGAAAAGTGATTTCTTCAGTCACCGCGTATTCGTCTTCACTCCCAAGGGCGACGTCATAGACCTGCCTCTGGCGGCAACGCCAATAGACTTCGCATACGCCGTCCACACGGAGCTGGGCAACACGATGTCCGGCGCGCGCGTCAATGGCAAGATGGTCTCGCTGGATTCCACGCTGCACAACGGCGACATGGTGGAGGTCATCACGAAACCCTCGGCTAAGCCATCGCGCAAATGGCACGATATCGCCAAGACCAGCATGGCAAAAAAACAGATTCGCGCCGCGCTCGCCGCTGCCGAAGCGCGGGAAAAAGGTATTAAAAAGTAACGTCAGAGGCACACGCCCTCGCAGTATGTTTTTGGGGTCTCTGCAGCGCGACGGCGCGAAGCCGAGGGAATTTTTAGCAAAAAATTCCCGACCCCACAAAATATACTGCGAGGGCGTGTGCGATGTTGGGGTGTGCTCAAACGGAGAAATTTGAGATGGCGTACAAATCGTCGTCCGAGTCCTTTTTCTCCTCCTTGCGCCTTTCGGATGCCGCTTCGCCTACAGACAACGGCTCCTTCATCGCATCTACGACCTCCTCATTCACCGCTTCCGTCCGGAATTCCGGCGTCTCTTGCGCGGGTGCAGTCGCCTCTTTTTTCGCTCTGGCGAGTATCTCGCGAATGTGTGAGAGGTCGTCCACCGAGAAAAAATCTATTAGTACCTTGCCTCCATCCTGCTTTTTCTCTATCCTGACTCTTGTCCCCAAACTCTCCGTAAGCTCCCGCTCAAGAAGTAGCAATTCCGGCGTGAGGTCCGGTTTTCTCGCGCGATCTGTCGCTATCCTGCGGGCGACCTGCTCGGAATCCCGCACGGTGAGGCCTTTCGTGCGTATCTCCTCAAAAAGAGTCTTCTGCTCGGCCGTTCGGTCTATGAGCATGAGAAGCGGCCGCGTGTGGCCCTCGTTTATCTCGCCCGCAGCCAGAGCCACCTGCATCTCTTGGGGAAGGCTCAATATCCGCAACGTATTGGAAACGTATTCGCGGCTTTTGCCTACGCGCTTGCCGACCTCTATGTGCTTGAGTCCGAATTCTTCCACTAGCCGCCGGAATGCGAGCGCACGGTCTATCACGTTTAGGTCTTCGCGCTGCAGATTTTCTATGATGGCTATCTCAAGCTTCATTCTGTCGGTATCCTCGGATGTGCGGATAACGACGGGCACCTCGCGCACCCCCGCGAGCTTCGCGGCGCGGAGCCGGCGCTCTCCGGCGATGAGCTCATATTCCACAAAAATCCCCTCGCCCGGGCGCTCTATCTCCTTGCGCGTTACGGTCAAGGGCTGCAATACGCCGTACTGGCGAATGGATTCGGCCAGCGAAGCCAAAGCCGCCTCATCAAAATTCTTTCGGGGCTGGAAAGGGTTGGGCTTTATCCGCTCCACCTCCACCCAATAAACGGAATCGTATCTGCCGTTGGACATTCCGGAATTATATCACCATCGCAAACTTCTCCGAAAAAATGTTCGCTGCTTGTCTCGGGTGCGTGTCTTGTGCCTTGCCGCTTCACTTGGCGTCATTTACACTTCTGGTTGGGCGAGTGTCGGAACTGGTAGACGACCGCGACTCAAAATCGCGTGAGCGCAAGCTCGTGGGGGTTCGACTCCCCCCTCGCCCACCGATGCGAACAAAAAAGCTGTGGGCGTTCATAATAGGTGTCGCGTTGGGTGACGGAAATCTGTCCAACCCGAACGGTCGTGCCATAAGACTCCGCATAACGTGCGACGCGCGATACCCCGTACTCGCGGAGGGTATAGTAACGTCCTTGCGTATCCTGTTGCCGCGCAATTCCGTATCCATAGTTCGTGTACCGAACAAACGCTCATACTTCAATATAAGCGTATACTCCAATGAATTGCGCACATGGATGCCGTGGAGCGTCGGCAAAGGAAGCAAGGTAGATCAAAAGGTTCGCGTCCCCGAATGGATACGGAACAGTAAGACATACTCCAAGGAGTGTTTGCGAGGCCTGATCCAGACGGACGGCAGCATATACAGGGATCGTGGATACCTGATGGTCAATTTCACGAATGCGTCAAAACCGCTCGCGCAGGATGTGCGCTATATGCTCACCCAGATAGGATATATGCCCACAATGAGTGCGTCCGAGAGGGAGGGCGCGGGCGGACATAAGATGAAACACACGGTGCGCGTTGCAAGAAATTCACAGCAACTTATCGAGGATATTGGTTTGTTTAAAGCATGAATCCAAAGCAGAAAATCCTTATAATCGTCGGGCCTACATCGTCCGGAAAAAGCGCTCTGGCCGTAGAGCTGGCGCGGCGCTTCGTCGGCGAGATCATATCGGCGGATTCGCGGCAGGTATATCGCGGTCTTGACATAGGTACGGGAAAAATAACAAAGCGCGAAATGCGCGGCGTGCCTCACCACCTTCTTGATGTCGCTTCCCCAAAGCGGGTATTTACCGCCGCCGACTACGTGCACCTCGCCCGCCGAGCTTGTTCTGGTATTTTGCAAAATACTAGAATACCGATAGTCGCGGGCGGCACGGGCTTCTATATAGATGCGCTGGTGGGGCGCACATCGTTTCCGGACGTGCCGGTAAATAAGAAACTCCGCATCCGGCTGGACAAAAAGACGACCGCGCAGCTTTTCGCGCTTCTGAAAAAGCGCGACCCGCATCGCGCAAAAGCGATAGACCGGCACAACAAGCACCGCCTCATCCGCGCTCTGGAGATAGTGCACGCTCTGGGGCGCGTACCGATGATTGAGTTACGAACTCAATCATTTGACACTCTGTGGATAGGCATAGCGTCGCCCATGGACAAACTTCGTACGGCCATCGCGAAGCGCCTGCGAGCGCGACTGCGTCGGGGCATGGTCGCGGAAGCAAAACGGCTGCACGCGGGAGGGCTTTCGTATAAGCGCATGGATGAGCTAGGGCTTGAGTACCGTGCACTCGCTCGCCTCTTGCAGGGGAAAGTGACGAAGCGGGAAATGGAAGAGATGCTAGCACGCGAAATCTCCCGCTATGCGAAGCGGCAAATGACGTACTGGCGGCGCAACAAAGATATAAAATGGTTCAAACCGAGTGATGCGACAAGCATTCAGATAGCAATAAATCGGTGGCTGCTTGAGTAGTTATTGTAGTTGTTCCACTTGAGCCGCCACGGCAGCTCTCGCGGGTCGTTGCGGGCGATGAGGGAATCGAACCCCCGACGTCGGTTTTGGAGACCGAAGTTATACCACTTAACTAATCGCCCGTATGGAGGGCATTGTACGGCTACAAGCTGCCGGCTACAAGCTGCCGGCTACTTCTTCACCTCCTTGTGCTTCTGGTGCGCCTTGCACCATAAGCAGTCCTGGGAAACCCACGGTTTTCCCATTCCTTCCTCCACGGGGAACCGGCAGGTTCCCCGACCCCCTCCTGCTGCAAATGGATGGAGTGGTATTTACGGGGATGGTAAGCTTATTCCTACTTCTTTACCTCCTTG
>JANLHO010000045.1 GCA_024654485.1 Patescibacteria group bacterium
AGAGCACGCCCGAATTCCCGTTGAAGTCGAGGTAGGCTCGGAGTTTCGCCATAAGCATGCAGTTGTAAACAACAAGACGGCCATGCTTGCTATCTCTCAGTCGGGCGAGACCATAGATACCTTGGAGGCGATGAGGGAGGGGAAGCGAAAAGGTGCCTTGACACTCGGCATCGTCAATGCCGTCGGCTCTACCATAGCACGCGAGACAGACGCCGGAGTTTACAACCACGCGGGGCCGGAAATAAGCGTCGCTTCCACGAAAGCATTCATCTCGCAACTCACCGCGCTCGCACTCCTCACCCTTTTCCTCGGACGCCAGCGTGAGATGACGGACGCCGAAGGCAAGCGCATAGTGCGTGCTCTAAAAGCATTGCCGGGGCAGCTGCGCGAGGTCCTCAAACAGCGCAAGACGGTAGAGCGTGTGGCGAAGAAATACGCGAACTATCGCGATTTCCTCTTTATCGGCCGCCGATACAATTTCCCGATTGCTTACGAGGGCGCGATAAAACTCAAAGAGATTTCTTACATTCACGCTGAAGGTTTTGCAGCGGGTGAGATGAAGCACGGCCCCATAGCGATGATAGACGAGGATTTCCCGACGGTCGCTATTGTTCCGAAAGACGCGATGTACGAAAAGATGATATCCAGCATCCACGAGATACGTGCGCGCAAAGGTCCCGTCGTCGCTATAGCGAGCGAGGGCGACAAGGAGATAGGGAAGCTCGTGAACGACGTCATTTACGTGCCGAAAACGATAGAGATGCTCTCGCCCATACTCAACGTCGTACCGCTTCAGCTCTTCGCCTACTACATCGCGAAAGAAAAGGGTCTCAATGTAGACCGCCCGCGCAATCTAGCCAAGTCTGTCACCGTTGAGTAAATCTCGACTTTTCCACTTGGCTCACGACCGTGAGCAAAATGTGAGTTTTACCCAACCCGATACTTAGTCTACAGACTAAGTATCGGGTTGACGATCGTTGAAATGTTCAACGATCGTCATTACATCATCCATCGTGTCCGCATAGGCATCGGCGCCGGTTTGTTTGTATCCTTCTATCAGATTTCCGCTGAAACCGATGACATATACGCCTGCGGCTTTCGCCGCCTTGATGCCCGTGTTGGAGTCTTCAATGATGAACGATTTGTCAGGATCGGCTCCAAGAGTCCGAAGTGCTTCTCTGTACCCATCTGGCGACGGTTTCGGGGCTATGTCGCTTCGTTCGCCTAGTGAAATGATACATTCTAGTTTGTCGACGAATGGCAAACGGGGAATCACCCTGTCAATCCAACTTTGTGGCGAAGATGTCACGAGACCGAGCTTGAAACCCCATTCGAGCAACTTTGTGACAAGGCGTTCCGTCCCTTCCGTAAGAGGAGCATCATCGTACACTTTCATTGCGGCGGCATTATATGCACTAGATAGTTCCTCAAAACTTACGGGTGCGCCGAAAGCCACGGCCTTTTCATACAAGCCGCGAACACCAACGCCTACGGCGCTACCGATCTTTTCCCTAGTTGCGGCGTCGAAGAACTGCTCAGATAACTGTTTGTCATGCGACTCCCACCAACGCTCGCTGTCTACGAGGACTCCGTCCATGTCAAAAATAAACGCCCGATTTACCTCATTCATCCGAGAATGCTATCAGCTCTGTATGAACATAACAATGGACGAATGACCCGCATCCCAATACTTCACAAAAAATATGAAGTATTGGGTGCGCGGTAGCGGAGGATGAAGAAATATTAAGTGAGCCTACGCGACAGATTAAACAGCTCACAAACAAATGGTGCCTGCCCGTAGTCGGGCAGGCACCGGGATGTGATCACGCGGATCGGCGGGGCTGGAGTCGGTGGACCTCGCCCAGCAGATCGTCAAACTGTCGCATCGCTTGCAGCCTGCGGTGCGTACGCGCTATGTAGTTGCCGATCGCTTCTCGCAGACAGGCCAGGAGGCCGTACGTTATCTCCGGGGTCCCCATCCAGTCTTCAAGTTTCTTGCCTTGAAGTTGGAATACGCCGCTTTCTGTGGCGTACTCGACATCCTCACCATCCACGTGGCGGATAAGCGCGCGCCACTCCCACAGGTAGATATTGCCGGAAGCTGACAGCACAATCTCCTGTCGGTGTATATTTGCCAGCTTCCGATGCCTCTTCTTATGACGCTCACTTCTGGCGAGTACAGGGAAGCATCGGGTGCTCTCATCGAACCCCTCCGGGAAGGGATGCAGCGTGCTTTTGCACACCCTGTGCTTCTCAATGAGCCGAGCACCGTCCCGCAGCTCTCTGTCGTTGCGATACTCGCCGAATGTCACATGCCCGCCGAGATATTTCATGTACGGCGCGCATGCGCGCAAAACGGCCATACCCATCTGCGCGGTATTTTGTGAAGGATCAAGCTCTTCGGCCGCGTCAAGAACGCGGCGCAATTCATCAAGTCTGTTGGGCGTACCCATTGTCAGACTCCTTCTATCTTCCAGACCAGGCCAATTCCTCGTCCGACGGCACTATACGTTGGTTCTCACTCGTTCTCAACTTTTCGTTTTCGTGCATTGCGCTGCACCCACGCGCGTTTGAAGTACGGCATCGTCAGAGTGGATAGAGTGAAAGCAAGCGCGGGTACGATTGCGGATAGCCATGGGCGCTCTACATGAATGAACGCGAGGAATACGCCGATAGCGATATACGTGAACACGACGATGAGAAACTTGCGCGTCCAGCTCGTTTCCCAAGCCTTGTCCTGCTCCACAGTGATGTTGCGTTCCTCTATTTTCTGCACACGCTCCTCAAGTGAGTCCATCCGCGTATCCTATCAAATTTTCACGATTTCTTCCCATGGTCTGCCTGCGACGCCGAAGTGGCCGTAGGCCGCCGTGTCTCGGTAGATGGGGCGGCGCAGGTCTAGGCGCTCAATGATAGCGCGCGGTCGGAAATCAAAATTTTTCGTGACGATATCGGTCAGATTCTTACCCTCATCACTGAAGGCTTCTATCATGACGGGCTCTACGCGGCCGATAGCATAGGCGACGGATACGAGACATTTCTTGCCGTACCCGCCGGCGACGAGACTCTTGGCCGCGAAGCGGCACATGTATGCCGCGGAGCGATCCACCTTGGTCGGGTCCTTGCCGGAGAAACACCCCCCGCCGTGTGGGACGAGGCCGCCGTACGTGTCCACCATTATCTTGCGGCCGGTAAGCCCCGCATCGGAGGCGAATCCACCGATGACGAATTTGCCGGTCGGATTGACGAGTATCTCAATATCTTCCACGGAGCCTAGGACCGGCGCGAAAAGATTTTCCACGAGGTCCTTGCGTATCTGCTCTTGCGACACATCCTCCGCGTGCTGCGTGGAGGTAAGCGCCGTGATAACGCGACCCTTGTCTATCGTGACCTGCGTCTTGCCGTCGGGGCGTATCCAGTTCAGTGTTTTATTGCGACGAAGCTCTTCAAGGCGGCGCGCCAATTTATGAGAAAGCACGACGCCCAGCGGAAGCATCTCATCCGTCTCGTCGGTCGCGTATCCGTACATTATTCCCTGATCACCCGCGCCCTCTTTATCCACCCCCATAGCGATGTCGGGGGATTGTTTGGCTATCCGCTCCAGTATGTCCAGGTCTTCTTCGTAGCCTATCTCTCGGTACACGTCCTCCGCTATTTTTTTGTAATCAACCTCGGCCGTCGTAGTAACCTCTCCGCCTATCATGAGAGTCCCGTGCGAGCCGAATGTCTCCACGGCGACGCGGCTTTGCGCGTCCTGCGCGAAGCATGCATCAAGTATCGCGTCCGATATCTGGTCGCATACTTTGTCGGGGTGGCCGCTCGTGACGGACTCTGTCGTATAACGTTGTAGTAGATGGAACATGTTAGAGATTTTTAGCGAGCACTGCGAGCTTAGAAACTCTTACACCCTGTTAAATCGCCGCTTCGCGGCGTCCCGCCTTTGGCGGGATTTAACGGGGTTAAGAATCTGTAATTCGCTTCGCTCATAATAGTTTCTAATAAACAATCTCCCTTGGGGGAGATAGCGTTCTACGGAAGTATCTTCCCCTTTCGGGCCGGAGGAAGCACATTGCTCTGACGAGCACGCTGCTGGTGGTTCATTGAGCCGGAACTCTCCCCACACTCTTGATACGATATTCAATTGTAGCGATATGGTAACACGTCGTGCTCAGCGCGCAACCGGCTTCTTTTTCTTTTTCACTCCGACGAGTTTTGCAATAGCGGCGGCAAGACGCGCTGGGTCGTGTCGCACGAGCGACGCCTCTTTGCTCGGCGTGCCGATTTTTTGGAATGTCGTTTCTCTTTCAGAAAGGAAGTTTGCCCCGACGAGCTCAGGACCCTCCGGGAGCGAGCTCCATGAGGTCGGCGAATCACCCTCACGTGCATAACGCTTCAGAAGTCTCGCGCTCGGCTTCCTGTTGTTGTAGACAACGGCATCTACCGCGCCGCCGAGAAATTTCTCAACCGCTGCCGTGTAATCGGCTACAGAGTAATTACGTGTGTGCTCCATCTTCGTCATGAGGTTGCATACGAACATCTTCTTCGCTTTGCTTTTACGGATGGCTTCTGGGATACCGCGTACCAGCAGATTGGTCACGATTCCCGTATAAAAGCCGCCGGGCCCTATGACAATGCCATCCGCTTCGCGTATAGCCTGAAGTGCTTTCGGATTAGCGCGCGCGACTGGCTCAAGCCACAGACGTTCAAGAGAGCCGTTCATTTTGGTCATTTGTATCTTTTCTTCGCTACGAATGATTCGCTTGCCGACTTTTGCCATTAGGTGCACTTTGTCGAGCGTTGAAGGGATGACGCGACCCTCAATGCGCAGGATGTCGCCGACGCGTTCCACCGCCCTCTCGAAACTACCGGTGGTTTTCTCAAGAGCCGAAAGTAAGAGATTACCGAAGCGGTGATCTTTGAGGTTGCCGTTGTCAAAGCGATAATCCATCAACGTGCGCATTAGTTTGTCTGATGTCGAAAGGGCGACCAGACACCGGGCGACATCGCCCGGCGGGAGCACACCGAGCTCATCCCTCAGCATACCGGTAGAGCCACCGCTATCGGTCATGGCAACGATGGCAGTCAGGTCCGCGTGGTACTTTTTGAGGCCTGACAGTACCGTGAACGTACCCGCCCCGGCTCCGATTACAACAACGCTTTTTCGTTTCTTTTTAGCCATACTATGCGTATCGGGCCATACTATACAGAAAGTCGCCCCCCGTCCATGCACCATTTTCTTGCTATACTTGGGATATGAGTACGCGCGTCTGGTGGCTCATCGTTTTCGTACTTTTCGTGGCGATAATAGCGCTGGCGCTTCTCCTTTTTTTCACGCCCGCGCCGGTGCAGGCGCCCGTGACCTCTCAGGATACCGCCGCGACAACCACGGGAGGATCCGCCGTACAGCCCCTTCACGAACTTGTCGTTGTCAGCTCTCCGCGGCAGGGAGCGACGGTCGGGCATTCTTTCTTGGTGGTGGGAGAGGCGCCGGGCAGCTGGTACTTTGAGGCGAGCTTTCCCATCAAGGTGACGGATGAGAGCGGCAATACCATCGGCACGGCAGTCGCCCAAGCACAGAGTGATTGGATGACGACCGAGCTTGTGCCATTTAGCGCGGCGATAACGACCGATGAATCGTACACAGGGCCCGCCACCATCGCTCTTTTGCGCGATAATCCTTCCGGGTTGCCGGAAAATGACGACTCGCTTGAGATAGACATCGTCATACAGTAGGTAGGCGCCCGTGCTAGGATGGCCGCATGTCAAAGGATGCGGTGCGCCGGGAGCGAGCGCGCAAACTAGTCGCTTATCTGAAGCGTACGTACCCGAAGCCAAAGAGCGAACTGAAATACCGCACGCCTTTCCAATTCGTCGTCGCGGTGATACTCTCGGCGCAATGCACCGACAAGGCTGTGAACGGCCTCACCAGGGCGCTTTTTAAGAAATACAAGACCGCATCCGATTTCGCGCGTGCAAAACCCGCTATATTCACTAAGGAGATATCGTCCATACCTTTTTTCCGCAATAAAGCGAAGGCGATAATCGCGGCCGCAAAGCTTGTAGTGAAAGAGCATCACGGCCGCGTCCCGCGCGGTGCAGCCGAGCTGCAGAAACTCCCCGGCGTGGGATACAAGACGGCGCACGTCATACTCGGCGAGCTTTTTGATACTTGGCCCGGCATCGCGACCGACACGCACGTTAAGCGCTTCGCGCGCAAATTTGACCTAACATCGCACACCGACCTCAAAAAAATCTCGCACGACTTGGAAGCGCTCATACCGAAAAAAGATTGGAAGTACGTCAACAACGGCCTCGTCCTCTACGGCCGCTACGTCTGCACGGCGCGCAAACACGATTGCCTCGGGCACCCCTTAACAAGATTGTGGCCATCGGCGGGACGCCGATGGCCACGGGCGCGTTAGCGCAGTTATTCTCCACGTGCTGCGACATGCGGTTCGTACTTATAGCCGCAGTCGGGGCAGAGCGCGGAGTTCTCTTCGTTGTATCTCTCGCGCCAGTGAATCATTTTAGGATGCAGGCACGCAATGCTCTCGTACCCCTCCTCGTCGGTTTTCTTTGGGCGACGGGACCACATCCGTCCGACAATGGCCAAACAGATGACAATGCCCGCACCGACCAGAAAAAACATGAGCACGAACAACAATGTGGTGAAGTGCTCGTTCACAGCCATGGCGATGCTCCTTTGCTCGTGAACGTGCTCTCACAATAACATCCCGCATGCAAGATGTCAACAGGAGTATATCCACTACCTTATTACAGTTTACTGATTCGTTGAATACGCCCAAACCAAGTAAGATACTTGGTATGAAAATGATAGTGAACAACTTGGCGACGGAATATACGGACGAAGGGCGGGGTCCGGCGCTTCTGATGTTGCCTGGATGGATGAACGACATACACAATTTTGACGCGCTGGCGTCCCGACTGTCGACGGATTTTCGCGTTGTACGTCTGGATTTACCCGGTTTCGGCGGCGGGACGGAAGCGCCGCCCGATACGTGGGGAGTAAGCGAGTATGCGTCTTTCACGAAGGCGTTCATAGAGAAGATAGGCCTTGAGTCGTATACGCTCGTCGGGCATTCCTTCGGCGGAAGGGTCACCATAAAAGGTACTGGAGAGGGGGTTCTTTCGCCCACCGGCATAGTCCTGATAGCTTCCGCAGGCATCGCCAAGCACAGGACCCTGAAGAACAGGACGTTGACCATCTTGGCGAAAATGGGAAAAGTCGCGCTCCACATACCGCCGCTCTCACTTTGGCGTCGCCAACTGCGCAGGAAACTCTATACGAAACTAAAGAGCGATTACTTCGCCGCGGGCGCTTTGTCGCAGGTATATCGGCGAACCATACGGGAGGACCTCAGGGAGTATGCGAGAAAAATACGCGTTCCGTCGCTTCTCATTTGGGGAAGCGACGACGAAATGGTCCCGCTTTCGGACGGCAGGCAGTTCAATGAGCTCATTGCCGGCTCTAAGCTCGCGGTGCTTCCCGGAGTCGGACATTCGCCGCACCGCGACCGCCCCGAAGAGGTCGCGAGTCTCATCAAAGAGTTCCTATGATAAAGAAACTTATCTCGCGCTATCGCCCGCGCTTAGTGCGCTCACTCGTCTACATGCTTCAAGCGAGCGAATACAATATCCGCGATTATCTTGCGTGGGTGTATCGCACGCGTGATTTCGCGCACGTGGAGAAGCGAGGACATCTGGAGCGGACGCCGAAAGTGCTCGCGCTGCTCTCGGCATCGTGGTCATTTCTCGTCATATGGGCAGCCGGCCTCATGGGGTATGCGGTTTTCACAGACAGCAACGCGATGCGTATCGCCTTGGTGGCCGCTCTGTTGCTCCTGCCGCTCTATTTCCCGTACGTACTCGCGCTAATCGTTCTCCTGATGCAAGCGGCGCAGAAGCCGGTGGAGTACGCGCTTGTCGCGCGCGCGAAGCGGACGCTTCGCGCGCACAAGGGTGTGCGTATCGCGATAGCGGGGAGCTACGGCAAGACGAGCATGCGGGAGATATTGAAGACCGTGCTCGCGGAGGGGAAGAAAGTGGCGGCTCCGCCTGGAAGCTACAACACCCCGCTGGGCATTGCGCGCTTCGTGAAGACCCTCACGGGCAAGGAGGATGTCATTATTTTTGAGCTCGGCGAGTACTATCCCGGCGACGTTCGCGCGCTAGCACACATCGTCCGGCCGGATTGGGGAATCATCACGGGCATCAACGAAGCTCACTTGGATAAATTCAAGACGCTTGAGCGAACGGCCGACACGATATTCGAGCTGGCGGAATTTGTCGAGCCGTCGCATCTCTACGTCAACGGCGAGAACGAGCTCGCACGCGTGCACTCTAAGAGCGGCAACGTGGTCTATCAGCGCGAAGGTGCGGGTGCGTGGGGAATAGACGATGCGAAGACCGTCCTTTCGGGTACGACGTTTAAACTCACCAAGAGGGACGATGGGTCCTGCGACGCGGCTTCCGGCCTTCTCGGGCTCCATATGCTCGGGCCATTGGCACTCGCGTCGGATATCGCCTCCAAGCTCGGCCTCTCCAATGAGGAGGTAGTACGTGGCATAGCAAAGACGAAGCCGTTCGCACATAGGCTGGAACCAAAGGATTGGGGAGACGGTGTTACGTTCCTTGATGACAGTTACAACGGCAATCCCGACGGCGTGAAGGCGGTCATTGATTTCCTTGCAAGCCTCAAGAGCCATCGGCGGTGGTACGTAACGCCCGGCTTGGTGGAAATGGGAGCACGTACCGAGGAAGTGCATCGCGCGATAGGACGACAGCTCGCCGAAGCGGGCATAGAAAGGATAGTTCTCATACGGGATTCCGTTACGCCGTATATAGAAAAAGGATTGCACGAGGCCGGATACAAGGGAGTGGTGACGTGGTACGACGACATGCCGCAGGCGCTTCAGGCGATAAGGCACGGTACGGCTGCGGGAGACATCGTGCTTATACAGAACGATTGGCCTGACCAGTATAGTTGAGGGGGATTTCGCAGGCAATGCTCTAAAAATGACGCCGATGCGGTCTTGGAGTGGTTGCGGTGCAAGAACTATATTTGTGGGCGATGTTCCGAAAAGGCGCGGGGCTGCGGCCCTTGGAGGAGGTTGTCGGAAAGTCGCGGGAGGCGCTTCTTCGCGGTAGTATGTAGCCCATGAAGACAATCGCGGTCATATTCGGTGGCAGGAGCGCGGAGCACGACGTTTCCATAATCACGGCACACATTCCCATCATTGATTCTCTTCTGGCAATCGGCGAGTTTGATGTGTGGCCGGTGTATATCACCAAAGAGGGGAAGTGGTATTCCGATAAAAAGATGAACGACCTCTCGTATTTCAAGCAGACCGACTACGAAGAGCGTCTCGCGCGCGGAAAGCCGGTGCAACTTTCTTTTGACGGTGGGCTATCGCTTGTGTGGCCTGGGATATTTTCAAAATCGGTGAAGGTAGATGTCGCGTTTCCCGCGATGCACGGCACGTACGGCGAGGACGGCTCCCTGCAGGGGGTCTTACGCATGGCGGGCGTGCCTTTCGCGGGCTGCGACATTTTCGCTTCGGCCGTCGCGATGGACAAGGTACTGACGAAGCAGGTAGTCGCTGCGGAGGGAATACCGGTCGTGCCGTACGCGTGGTTTACGCGGGAGCAGTGGGCAAATGAGCAGGACGAGGTACGCGAAGCGATATCCAAGCTGGGGTATCCGGTGTTCGTGAAGCCGGTACATCTAGGTTCTTCCATAGGTATAGCGAAGGCGGGTGACGAGACGCGGCTCCTACAGGCGATAGAGGTCGCGCTGCATTACGATGAAAAAGTGCTCGTGGAGAAAGCAGTGGAAAATCTAACGGAGATTACGCTCCCTCTTATGGGCAACGAAGACGTGAAGCCCGCGCTGCCGGAGCGACCGCTCAACAAGACAGATTTTTTCAATTTTGACGACAAGTACCTTTCAGGAGGCAAATCCGCCAAAGGCGGACGCGCCTCGGTCGGAAAAGGAGGCGTCAATAATGCTTACAGCGAGGTTCCCGCAAATATCGGCGAGGAGATGACGAAGCGCGTCATAGACCTCGGCACGAGAGTCTACAGAGCACTCGGATGCGAGGGCACGGCGCGGGTGGATTTCCTAATAGACTCGGTCTCCGATACCATCTACGTGAACGAGGTCAATACGCTCCCAGGCAGCTTGTACCATCACAACTGGCGCAAGGCGGGCGTGTCCAACATTGAGCTGGTCACGAAGCTCGTCAGGCTCGCCGAGGAGCGTTTCGCCTCGCAAAAAACGACCACATTTGCTTTTGCGTCGGACATCCTGCAGAAAGTCGGCGGACCAAAGACGCAAAAATAACATATGGAGGGAGAGAGAAAGGTCGCGGTGTTTGACGTGGACGGTACTATATTTCGCTCGTCGCTTTTGATACAAGTGGTCAATACCCTGATAGAGAAAGGCGTTTTCCCGAAAGACGCGGAGCGCGTGTATGAGCGCGAGCACCAGCGCTGGCTGGACAGGGAGGGCGACTACCAGGAGTACATTGACGCGGTTGTTCGCGCCTTCGTCGGTCACTTGAAGGGCGTGCATTATTCCGCTCTTGCGGACGCGGCGGAGGAAGTAGTGGAAGCACAGTCCAAGCACGTTTACCGCTACACACGCGATCTTCTGAAAGACCTGAAATCACGCGGATACTTTCTGCTCGCGGTGTCGCACTCGCCGAAGACGGTCTTGGACAAGTTTTGTCCGCGGCTGGGCTTTGACAAGGCTTACGGCATGGTCTACGAGCTCGGTCCGCAGGAGTGCTTTACCGGGAAGGTGATAGACGAGCATCTTATTTTCAACAAAGCCAATATATTGAAACGTGCAGTGGAGAAAGAAAATCTCACGCTCGCGCACTCCGTCGGCGTCGGCGATACTGAGAGCGACATACCCTTCCTTGAAGAAGTGGCGCGACCCATCTGCTTCAACCCCAACATGAAGCTGTATCGCCACGCGAAGAGGATGAAGTGGAAGGTTGTGGTGGAGCGGAAGGATGTCGTCTATGAATTATAAAGCGCGGGGGCCACGCCCCCGCGCCTTTCGCCTCCGACTCCCACAGCACCTCTGTCACTTCGGCATATTCCTAAGTCTTCACGGTCGTGAAGACTTAGGAATATAGGATTCGGTGCTCGCGAATATAAAAATATAAAGGTCGGTCCTTTATATTTTACAATTTAGATTTTAGCGGAACGGGGTAGGGGGATTTTAGATGCTGACGATTACGGGGATGACGATGGGGCGCTTCATGGTGCGCTGGAGAAGGAAGCGGGCGACGCTCTCGGCGAGGTCTTCGCGCGCGCGATCCAGATCGGCCGCGCGCGGATTTCGCAGCGAGGTCTCCACGGATTTGCGGATGATGAGCCGCGTCTGGTCCATCAGCTCTTTGTTGTCGCGCAGGTAGACGAATCCGCGCGAGATAATGTCGGGCGATTTGTGGAGCTTGCCGCTTCGGCGGTCCACGGTGGCGACGACGACGCAGAATCCCTCCTGCCCGAGCGCTTTTCTGTCGCGCATCAAGACGTCGGAGAGCTGGGAAACGGTAGAGCCCTCCACTACGCGCATCTCCGCGGGCGCTTTCATGGGGAGCTTTACTATTTTTTGCCCGCCGCCCTGTATCTCTATGATGGATGAGTTGTCTGGGACGACGACGTTCTTGGGGTCTACCCCGAGCTCCACGGCGAGGTCGGAGTGCACTCGCAGCATGTAGTGATAGCCGTGCATCGGCATGAAGAACTTCGGCTTTATCTGCCTGTGTATCCAAGAGGCCTCTTCGCGGTTGCCGTGGCCGGAGGCATGCACATCGGAGGTGTGGTAGGTGATGATGTGCGCGCCCTGACGCGAGAGATTGTCTTTTAGCTTCTGCACCGCGCGCTCGTTGCCCGGGATGACGGACGATGAGAGGACTATCGTGTCGCTGGGCGTGATGCGGATGTGCTTGTGGGTCTTCATGCCGATTCGCATGAGGGAGGCGAACTCGTCGCCCTGCGCGCCCGTGGCGAGGATTATCAGCTGCTCGGGCGGATATTGCGCCATGTTCTCTATGGCGACCATTGTGCCTTCTTTGTGCTTCAAGACGCCCATCTCTCGCACTATCTCTATGTTTGTGCGCATTGAGCGGCCGTCTATTATTATCTTTTTGCCGTATTTCTCGGCGATATGGATGATGCGCATGAGCCGCTCCAGCTGTGAGGCAAATGTTCCGATGATGATACGACCTTTCGCGGGCTTGGAGATTATCTCGTCCAGCGTCGTATACACGTTGCGCTCCGGTACGGACCAGCCCGGCTGCCAGACGTTGGTAGAGTCCATAAGCAACGCGAGCACTTTGCGGTCTTTGAATATCCCAAACTCGCGCTTCTCTTCGTCGCTCGGCTCTTTGCCGTCGTGGTCAAGCTTTATGTCGCCTGTGAGTACGATGTCGCCCCACTGTGTCTCAATGATTATGCCCATGGAATCCGGAACGGTGTGCGTGACGGCGAAAAAGCGCACGGTAGTCTGCCCCAGCTTTACGGACTCGTCTTTCTCCACCTCG
The DNA here is from genome assembly GCA_024654485.1 of Patescibacteria group bacterium. Lineage (GTDB taxonomy): Bacteria > Patescibacteriota > Minisyncoccia > Phycocordibacterales > UBA2100 > UBA10103. Next base: position 12,579 of record JANLHO010000045.1, read on the forward strand.
CGCATCATAAGCTGCGGCAGGTGCGAGAATTCCTCCTGACGTTTCTTTATCATGAGGCTGGTAAGCCTGCGCGTGTAGATGGGCGGATTGCCGATGCGGTCTATGATGTAGGGAATACCGCCTATGTGATCAAGGTGTCCGTGCGTTATCACAAGCCCCCGCACCCTGTCGCGGTTCTTCTCAAGGTATCCGGTGTTGGGAAGGATGTAGTCTATGCCGGGGGTGGTCTCTTCTTCGCTGAAGGCAAATCCGCAATCCACAACGATGATGTCGCCGGAAGGTCCGCCGAATTCTATGGCGGTCATGTTGCGGCCTATCTCCTCCACGCCGCCCAGAGGAATGATGCGGACGGAATCCGGTGCGACCGGCGGGATAGTCGGCGCGCGTGCAACCTCGCGCGAGGTCACGTGCTCCACGCGCGATACACGATCGCGACGCGGGCGGGCGGAGCGCCCGCCGGCCCTTCCGGAGAAATGCCGCCGGCGTGCAGGACGAACTTCTTTTGGTGAGCGCCCCGGTGCTCGCGCGGGCGCCGAGCGCGCGGCTCCGGAGCCGTCTCGCGAGTCGCCCGTCTGTGCGGGCGCCGCGCCGTCTTTTCTTGGTTTATTTTCCATATTATCAGGTGTTTAACGAGTTTCTATCGGGTTATTTACCGATTGCTAAAAATGCTCCAGATACGTGCCGTATCCGTGTACCACTGGTGGGCATTGAGGAAGCGCTCCGAAGGCGATGTGAATACGCCAAGCTCCACGCCGTGCAGAGAGCGCGGCACGAGGTATATGAACTTCGGCGCGTAGAGGAATATGGCCGGCTGATCTTTCGCGATGAGCGATGAAAATTCCGCGTATAGTTTGTTGCGCGCGCTTGTGATGGTTGCCGCGCGCGCTTCAGACAGAAGCGAATCGGCGTGCGAATTTGTGTACATAGCCAGATTCAGTCCGGGGTCGTTGCGCTGGCTGGAGTGCCAGAAGGCGAAAAGGTCCAGCGAGCGGCCGACCACTTCGCCAAAAAGGATGGCATCGTAAGCTCGCGGCCGCAGTATATTCGTATTGAATTCCGAGAGAGCATATACCTGCACGCTGACCTGTACGCCGAGCGCTTTCCAGCTCTCCGCAAGCTTATCCGCCGTCGCTTTTAGAGTCGGCTCATCGGCCGTTGCTAGAACGAAGGACAGTATTTGCTTGTTCTTGCTCCACGAACCCGTATCCTCGTCGTATTTCCAGCCGCCTTTTTCCAGAATAGCCCGCGCTTCATTCAATGCATCCTGATTGGGCGCGCTCGCGTCCGCGACACTCTCCGGCGCGCTTGCTTTTGAGAACTCGGAGGGAGTGACGGGCGGCATGCCGTCCAAGACCCCGGGCGGGACGGGACCGTCCAGAGCGGTGCCGAATCCCTTGAGGGCATCTTGTACTATCTCGTTTTTGTCTATAGCCGCCGTCAGAGCCGCGCGCACGGAGGCATCAGCTAAAACAGGCGCGCGATTTTGGTTGAAGAAGACGCCGAAGGTGCGCGGCAGCGCGACCGAAGCTATGTTGACGTCGGTGCGCGTTATTGAGGCGAGGTCTTCCGGCGAGATGCCGGCCACGGCGTCCACCCGCCCGTCGTTGAAGGCCTTGATCAGGTCCGCCTCGTTGGCGTAGAAAATGAAAGAAATGCGCTTTAGGTAAGGCTTGCCCAGAGTGAAGCCTGAGAATGGTTCCAGATCGTATCGCGTAGCGGAGCCGGTAGAGTCCGTTGAGAAATTGCCGACACGGTATGGGCCGCTGCCGACGGGGTGCGTGTTGAGCGGATTGAAGGGGAATTCTTCGGCGGACACGTCGCTCCATAGGTGCTTGGGTAGTATGCCCATGGTGGAGTTCTCCATGAAAGGCGCATAAGGATGCGGAAGTTTGAATTGAACGGTGTACTCGTCGGGCGAGCTTACTTGCACGCCAACCCAGTCGGCTTGTCGCGGGCTATGAATATCCGGATTCTGCGCGAGCGAGATGGTGAAAAGTACGTCGGCGGCCGTCAGAGGCGTGCCGTCATGGAAAGTCGCTTCGGGACGTATGTGGAAAGTATATGTCGTACCGTCGCTTGAGATGTCGTACGAGGAGGCAAGGTCGGGTATGTATGAGCCGTTGGGAAGGGCGCGCATTAATCCGGAGTAGACGAGCTGCGCGATGTCTTCATCGGGACCGGAAAGCGTCAGTAGCGGGTTGAGGAAGCGCGCTGGTCCGACCTCGCCTTCCACCATCGTCCCTCCATCCACGGGGGTAGTGACCGAGACCAACCCATTGACCTGTGAAATTATAGCCAGCGTAGAGAGCGCGAGAACTATCGCAAGACCGTACATGACAAGCCTCTCTCCGGCAGAAAGTCGCTCTACGAGCGTCTCAAGCACATGTGCGCGCGGAATGCGGCGCTCTTTCACGAGCGTTTTTTTGACTTTATGAGCTCTCTCCAAATAGGAGTCGTAATCGAGATTCATGGCGGCTTGTGCCGCATGCCGCGCTTTCGCGAGGCCGCTGTGCTGACTTAACTAATGAATAAATTGATGAGCGCTGAAATCGCAAACAGTATACCAAGTACGATGGTGGACCGGAAGAGTGTCTTCTCCATGCCGCGTCGGGTGTGGAATCCGGAAGAGAAGTTATCGGCTCCGAAAGCACCGCCCAGACTCGCACCGGTCTGTTGCAGTAAAACTGCGACGATGATGAGCGCCGACAGAACGAGCTGCACGTAGGGCAGTAGCGTATGGAGGAGATCCATTGCGCCCCAGAGTAGCATAGTCGCATGTCGGAGTCAAAACACGGGGGAACTCTCGCCACCCTCGCACCGGGCAGCCGGATATAGATTAATAATACACTGCCTAAACAGGAATGTCAAGTTGACTAGATTCGGCAATTTCCCTATATTTCTCTCACGTTGCAGTGTACACTGCACATCCCAAGAGGAGTACTTATAAGCATCACTTTTTTCGTATGAAAAAACAATCCGATTCTAGCAGCAAAATCCAGCCCCTTGCGGACCGATGTTTGGTTCGCCGCGAGGACGAGGTAGCAGAGAAGTCGCCTTCGGGGATTATCATTCCCGACACTGCGAAGCAGGAAAAGTCCAAGATAGGGACGGTCATCGCCATCGGACCGGGGAGAATGTCCGACGATGGCAAGATCGTCGCGATGTCCGTCAAGGTAGGCGCAAAAGTTATTTTTAATTCCGGCTGGGACAACGAGGTAGATACGGGCGACGAAAAGAACGAGTACTTTCTCGTGAAAGAATCCGACATTCTCGCGGTGATCAAGTAGATCTTACAAACTAATAAGCTACAAGCAATATGGCAAAACAAGTAATATTTGACCAGGAAGTAAGGACGGCCCTGAAGCGCGGCGTAGACGTGGTGGCGAACGCCGTCAAGGTCACGCTAGGCCCAAAGGGACGCAATGTCGCTCTATCCAAGTCTTGGGGAGGACCTACGATAACCAACGACGGAGTCTCTATCGCCAAGGAAATTTCTCTTGAGGACAAGTTTGAAGACATGGGAGCTTCTGTCGTGAAAGAGGTCGCCACGAAGACCAACGACAAGGCAGGCGACGGAACGACTACGGCAGTTGTCCTAATGCAGGCCATCATACACGAGGGCCTGAAGCGCACGTCTTTGGGCGCCAATGCAATGATGGTGCGCCGCGGCATTGAAGCGGCGGCAAAAGACGCGGTGGAGGAGCTGAAAAAAATGGCGAAGCCCGTCTCCGGCAAGGAAGACATCCGACAGGTCGCGACCATCTCGGCGGAGTCCGAAGAGCTCGGCCGCACAATAGCCGACACGGTCAACAAGGTGGGGAAGGACGGCGTCGTCACGGTGGAGGAATCACAGTCCATCGGCATTGAGTCCGACTTTGTGGACGGCATGGAATTTGATAAAGGATACGTATCGGCGTATCTCGTGACCAATTCCGAGAGAATGGAAGCGGAGCTAAAAGACGCGCCCATCCTGATAACCGACAAGAAGATATCGGTGGTAAAAGACATCCTCCCGCTTCTTGAGAAGGTGGCGCAGTCCGGCAAGAAAGACCTCGTCATCATAGCCGACGACGTGGACGGGGAGGCGCTTGCGACATTTATCGTCAATAAACTGCGCGGCGCGTTCAACGTGCTCGCCGTGAAGGCCCCCGGCTACGGCGACCGCAAGAAAGAAATGCTCGCGGACATAGCAGCGACCGTCGGTGCCACCGTTATTTCCGAAGACCTCGGCCTTTCGCTGGAGAAAGCGGAGCTTGGTATGCTCGGCCGCGCGAATCGCGTCGTCGCCAGCAAAGACTCCACTGTCATCGTAGGCGGCAAGGGCAAGAAGGCCGACATCGCGGAGCGCGTACGGAGCCTTCGCGCGCAGCTTGAGAACACCGATTCCAAATTTGACAAAGAAAAGCTTGAGGAGCGCATAGCCAAGCTCTCCGGCGGCGTGGCGGTCATCCGCGTGGGCGCCGCGACAGAGACGGAGATGAAGTACCTCAAGGACAAGATAGAGGATGCGGTCAATGCCACCAAGGCGGCCATCGCGGAGGGAATAGTCGCCGGCGGCGGCACTGCACTCGCGAAGGTGGCGGACAAGCTTCACAAGAAGGTAGACAGCAAGGCGCACGATGAATACACGGTCGGATACCGCATTCTCGTCTCCGCGCTTTCCGCCCCATTCCTGCAAATAGCGATGAATGCCGGAAGAGAGGACGCAGCTGTCATCTTGCAGGAAGTGGTCCGCAAGAGCGGTGCATACGGATACGACGCATCAAAAGAATCGGACGAAGCTGCCGTGGTGGACATGTTTGAAGCGGGCATAATTGACCCCGTCAAGGTAACGCGCAGCTGCGTGGAGAATGCGGCTTCCGCTGCGGCGGTGCTTCTCACGACGGAGGCAGCTGTCGCCGACATTCCCGAAGAGAAGAGTTCGTCGGCCGGAGGAGCCGGAATGCCGGGCGGCATGGGGGAGATGTAAGGTGTTTAGTTGCTGGGGGATACAGATTCACCTTATCTACATTCTTTCACAGCCCCGCCTACGGCGGGGCTGTTTGCCGTTATAATGAAAGCATGTCAATAGCCCGCGTCGGGGTGCTTTGTGCGGCGTTGCTTGCGGGAAGCATATTGGCTTTCGCGAGCATGGCGCACGCGCTCGGGGCAAACGTCCCCACCAATCAGACCCCAACCACCGAAAGCACGAAGCAGAAGCAGTACACCTCCTCCAAGTCTCCCGCGAGCTGCAACGTGGCGAAGACCAGGGCATTGGGGTACCCGAGTGACGGGGAAGTCACGAGCATCAACGCGGAGTCGCAATCGGGCATTCTGGACTCGTGCATCGGTGCGGTGCTAAAGGAGGGAGCGGACATGACATCGGTGGACGATTATCAGTGCGTCGGCCGCTCGGGGAAGGTCTACATTGTGACGGGGACATTCCTTTCCAAAGGCAGCATAGAGATAACGACCTCGCCGGACAAGACGCTGGCTGCCGGTGAGTGCAGGATATCCGTCTGCAACGGCGCGCGCGGGACGGTCAAGGTATGCAAAGAACCGCAGTTATACAAAAACGGAGTGTCCGCGTTGTCGGCGGGGGGCATAGCAAACGGGCCATCCCCCGTTGTCACTATCGGCGCTCAGCCGGATACGTCTACCCAGTCGTCCCAAGCTACGACACTGGAACAGGGCAGCTCAATAATCGGTCAGGCATTCGGACCGTCACCCCTGACATCTCAAACGCCCATTGCCGAGCAGGGCGGTCTCATGTCCGCAAGCCAAGGCATCGGCAACACTTTTGGGCAGGTCCCTACGCCCACCGGACTTACGCCAGGCCTTCTCTCTCAGGAGATATCGTCCGGCAATCCGGTGCAGCTTGAGGGGGGCTTGCTGTCGGACTCGCAGAACCCTGCCTTGGCAACTCGCGAAGTGCAGACAACTCAAATCACGGGCGGGGGTACGGCAGGTGGCGAGACATTCCAAGCCGGAGAAATAAAAGTCGGCAACGATTTCAACAAAGCGGGAGAAGAGAGCGCATGTTCCGGTATTTCGTGCTGGACAAATATTGATGTTAAGACCGCTGTATTCGGGGCTATCCCTGCTGTTGCCAGTGGCGCAAGAGCAGCTCTCGTGGCGGGGGAGGTCTCCGCATTCAACCCACTGATAATGGGGGGAGGATTAGTAGTGGGTGCCACATGTTATTACTTCTGCCCTGATGCCGTGGATAAGCTTG
>JANLHO010000050.1 GCA_024654485.1 Patescibacteria group bacterium
TCACTCACTCTATCTCCGGCAGAAAAACAACAGCGCGAGGATGCAATTCGTGAGGCCGGTCCAAGGGCAATGCTATCCGCGTACACTACATACACGACCGCAAAACAAACGGTGCAAGACTGGCTCTTCGGCCCCTCGTCCGCGCCGAGTCCCGCCACTATAGCCGCCGACAGTGCCACGCTCCCTGTCGGAAGCGTGAGTGTTGACCCTGTTGCCCGCACACTGGAACCCGCCGTTGACTACGAGTCCGTGTCTCAAACGAACTACGCTCCCTCTGCCGAGACGACAGATGCTGCATCGGATATTGCTCTCTCATCGCCCTTCAACCAGAACAACCCGATGCTCGCCCGGTACATCACTTATACAACCGCGCCGCCCGCAATTCCTTCGGCGGAAAGCGGACCGGCGACTGAAATCCTCCTCTCTCAGCAGCAAAGTCCGGATGACCAAAGCGGCTTCCTCGCGCAGTACACTTCCGGTCCGGTACTGGCGCCGCCCGCTCCGAGTCCGGCAGTGGACATAGCGCTCGCGCCAACGAATGATGGTAACGCGCTCTTCCGATACAGCACCTACGAAGAAATCGCAGCTTCACCAGATGTGCAGCGTCCGAGCTACGCGCCGACGGCGGATGTGACGAACTCCGCCGCAGGCCTGTACTTGAATCCTAATACGCAACCCTTTCAAAACACCCTGCTCACGCAGTACACTTCCGGCCCGCCGCTTTCGCTCCTCAACCCCGCTCCGGTCGCTCCGCTTGCTTCAACTCCTAACCCGGCGGCGGATATCCTCCTCAACCAGCAAACGCAGTCCGACCGGAATGATCCGCTTGCTCAATACGGCACCTATCAGGCCCCCGCGCCTTCGCAGGGAACCGCAGACACAAGAAGCATTGCCGATGTCGCACCTTCTCCGGTGACTGGTTATGAACCCACGCCGACCGTGGAAAGATATGCAGTGGACATCGCGCTCGCGCAACCTTTCTCGTACAACCCTCTCACGCAATATATTTCAGGCACGTATCCGCCGAGACTCTTGGCGGAAGCACCGCCTGCCGCACCCGCGGCCCCCGCTTCTCCATGGTCTGCAGCCCCCGCAGATACGACAGGCCCTGCTACGCCCACACCCGAACCTCCAGAGGGGCCGGACAAAAGGTCGTTTTGGCAAAAGTACAAGTGGCCCGTTAGGATTGGCGGCGTCGTTTTTGTCAGTGGTGGCGCGCTCGTTGTAAATAGCCAGTTTACGGATCCCGTGGGCGGTCCCGACGGGGTTGGAGACACGCCTCCTCCTACCGGTGGGGATGGGGCGAAACCTCCGGCAAAGACGCCACCCGCATCAACACCGACACCAAAACCAACACCGACGCCTCCGCCTGACAAAGACAAAACTGCCACGACTCCCGACGAGAAGGCGACTCCCGACCCACGAGCCATAGACTGGGAGAGATATCGTGTCGTCACGCTCGGCAACCCGGCGGGCGCACAGAGGGCGGCACTGGAGCGGGCGTGTGTCGCGGGCAATCAGCAGGCGTGCATGCAGCTCGCGGGGCAGGGCCCCGATGGCGGTGCGCCGGGTGCTATCGGAGGCGGGGGCACGCGGCCACCTCCTCCGCCCCCGCCCCCTCCGCAACAGCAGACGCAGCCGCCTACGCAGCAGCCCACGCAACCTCCGCCCCAGCGGCAGCCCGTGCCGCAGCCGATTCCGCCGCAAGTCCCGTTGCCAACCCCGCAGCCCGCAGCGACCTCTACCGCCACTTCCACGCCCCCGAGCACGGCGGTACCTGTGGCGACGCTAATTCCGAACCCTCGCGAAGTAGGTAGCGGCAAGACGGCGCAGCTTGCGTGGTCTAGTGTGTACACATCGCAATGCACGTTGCTCATAAGAGCCACATCCACACCGGAGACCGACAAGGTACTGGTAGACAATGGCAAGACGGACGGCACCGTGGAGACGCCGCAGCTTTCGGAATCTACATTCTTTGACATATCGTGCGACCCCGCCAAGAATGCGGTGCAAAAGAAGGCGACTAGCTCCACGGAGGTTATTGTGCGCTAGCGCTTGCACTTGCGCAGGGGATGGTATAATTGCGGATATGACGATACTTTATGTGGTACTCGGTGTTGCCGCCGCCGCCGTACTCTGGGCGATATGGGCGTACAACCGTTTCGTGCGTCTTACCAATCGCTGCGAGGAGGGCTGGTCGGATATAGACGTGCAGCTGAAGCGCCGCTACGACCTAATCCCGAATCTCGTGTCCACCGTTCAAGGCTATGTGAAGCACGAGCGCGGGACGCTTGAGAAGGTGACGGAAGCGCGCACCAAGGCCATGGGTGCCGGCACGGTGGGCGAGCACGCGGAAGCGGAGAACATGCTTACGGGAGCTCTGAAGTCGCTCTTCGCCGTCGCCGAAAGTTATCCTGATCTCAAGGCCAACACGAATTTCGTGGAGCTTCAGCGCGAGCTTGCCGACACGGAGAACAAGATTCAGGCTGCGCGCCGCTTCTACAACTCCGTCGTGATAGAGCTGCAGAACGCTCTGGAGCAGTTCCCGACCAATATCGTGGGCAATGCATTCGGCTTCAAGACCCGTGAATTCTTCGCGCTTGATGAGGGCGAGGCGGCCGCGCGCCAGCCGGTCAAGGTCAGCTTCTAATTATAGTAAAAAGGATGCGGCCCACCATTCCGCAGAAGGGCGGGCCGCGCGGAAGCCTATGGCTTCGTGTTTCGCTCGGAGAGGGCCCAGGCGAGCACCGTCATCAACGAGAAGAACGCTCCGGCGATAAAGTAGAGAGCGTACTGGCTCCGCACGTCAAAGGGCGGCAGGCCAAAGTATGGTCTCCACCACGACGACGTTGCCGTCGTCAGGAGCACGATCAAACTCACTATCCATCCGTGTTTCATCTCCGACTCCCTTCGCTTGCCAACAAGAAGGTAGCATGTTTCTATAATAAGCGCCATGGCATCTCTGTATACGCAGCAAAGCCGCAATGTCCGCCGCACCGTTCTCCTCATGACGGGCTTTCTCGTTCTCGTCATAGCACTCGGATGGGCGGTGTCTTGGTATTTTGATAACCGGCTGCTTCTGTATTTCGCGATAGCATTCTCGCTCCTCATGAACATCGGGGCGTACTGGTTCTCCGACAAGGTCGCGATAGCAGCCACGGGCGCGAAGCCGGCCGACGAAAGGGAATACAAAGAGCTGCACCGTATCGTTGAAAATCTCGCCATCACGGCGGGCCTCCCCAAGCCGCGCGTCTACGTCATCCAAGACGCGGCACCCAATGCCTTCGCGACGGGGCGCGACAAAAATCATGCCGCGATAGCCGTGACGGCGGGTCTTCTCGCGCAGCTTGATAGGAGCGAGCTGGAAGGCGTCCTCGCGCACGAGCTGTCTCACATCGGCAACCGCGACATCCTAGTGATGACCGTCGCCGTCGTCTTGGCCGGCTTCATCGCGATACTTGCCGATATCTTCCTGCGCGTCAGCATCTTCGGGGGAGGAGACAGGGACAACAAAAATCCCGTGGTCGCCGTCATCGCGATAGCGGGGATAATAATAGCTCCCATCGCGGCGCAGCTCATCCAGCTCGCGATATCCCGCAGGCGCGAATTCTTGGCCGACGCGTCGGGCGCCTTGCTCACGCGCTACCCCGAGGGGCTGGCCTCGGCGCTTCAAAAGATATCTTCCTACCCGGCGCCGATGCGCCGCGCGAGCAACGCGACCGCGCACCTTTTTATCTCCAACCCCTTCGGAGCCTCTGCCGGTAGGCGGACCAAGGGGAAGTGGGTGCAAAAGCTCTTTTCCACGCATCCTCCGATAGCGGAGCGCATACAGGCTCTACAGGGAATAAGTGAATAGAAGTATGAGAGATCGCGCCATAAGTAGCACGTATACGCCGCGAGCCATCGTATTTGAGCGCACCGATATATGGCGCGAGGGGAAGTGGCTGGATCTATGGAGCGTGGTGCACTTCCTCTCCGGCGTATCCGTCGCGCTTGGCCTCGCCCTCTTGGGATTCGGCATGCCGGCGGCGTTCGTAATATCTTTCCTGATGCTCGTGGCCTACGAGATGTGGGAGGCGATGGTCAAGATAGAGGAGACGCCGCAAAACCGCGTCATGGACGTCGTAGTCGGCATGATGAGCTTCGCGCCCACTTTTCTGTATTTCACCCCGATACTATCCGGCGATATGTATCTTTACATCGTCGTCTTTGGCATCGTGCTTGCAGTCAACATCGCACTCGCGACATTCGGGTGGCTCGCATCGCACAAAGCCGCCGTTCTTGAGGAGAAAGTGCGTACGGAGTACGAGCAACGTATTGAAAAGCTTCGTGCTCGTCGCGCACGAAAGCGCGCCCGCCGCCTCGCGCGATAAATTGCCTATTTTAGGACTCAGATTTGGCTATCCTCAGATCGCCCTTGTCCGCAGGGAGTGTCCTCGTATACTTAAGGCATATGGAAAACATCGGGCAAAACGCGAGGCTTTTTAGGAAGGAGATTGGGGAAGATGGCAGGGGAAAATTTTACGAAGTTGGCTCGGAGCAAGACCACGGAAAGCAGGAAGAGATACAAACTCCTACAAATGGGCACGAGGCTCCTATGAATGGGCGCGAACCCGCAGAGAATGGGCCGAGTCAAATCAACCTGAGAAATGTCCTTAAAAATCCGCCTGACCTAAGTATGCAGCGAGGTGTGGATAAGCACGGCGGTAGAAAGAGAAAGATCAAATAGAGCGACTTCATTCTATCCGAGCATTGTAGTAGGATTCTACGGTCGGGGGGAGGGTTCGCATATTCGCATAGTGGTCTGGCGTGCGCAGATTGCTCCCGATTTGTCCAAAGATTCAAGTGCGCGTAGAATCTTTGGGGGCAAATCGCAGTCCCTTCATAAATCGGAGGCGTCGGATAGTGGTTTATTCCACCGCCTTGGAAAGGCGGCATACCGAAAGGTATCGTGAGTTCGAATCTCACCGCCTCCGCTCGTAGCAAAAAGTATCGCAAGCCGAGCCGTTTTATAATTTTTCACAAAACGGCTAGGTCGGTTGCGCGCGCACTGAGCGGGAGAGGCAAAACATCGCCTCGCGAGTAGCCTGCATTCCGCTCCTGCACATGTGCCGGAGCTTCGCGGATTGTATATACTGCCGGTGTGGAATTGAGAAAGACAGCGGGGTTCGTGCCGGTGGCGCTCGCGATAGCGGGCAACGCTTTCGTCACCGCAATCAAATTCGCGGCGGCGCTCGCATCCGGCTCCAGCGTCATGCTCTCGGAGGCGGTGCACTCCGCGGCGGACACGCTCAATCAGGTCCTACTCCTAATCGGGCTGCGCCGCTCCCTCAAAAAGCCCGACGAAGAATTTGAGTACGGCTACGGCAACGAGCGTTTTTTCTGGGCGCTCATTTCCGCATGCGGCGTTTTCTTCGTAGGTGCCGGCGTTACCGCATATCACGGCGTGAGCGCGCTCCTGCATCCCGAGCCTATAGAATTTTCATACCTTATCTTAATAGTGTTGGTGGTGTCTCTTATCGTGGAGGCATACACCTTTTATCGTGCCGCTCGCGAGCTTAGGGCGCACGCGCCGGATTCCGCATGGCGGGAGAGGATAGAGCGGGCCGACCCCGCGACGCTCGCCGTGTATCTGGAGGATGCGGTCGCCGTCCTCGGCGTCCTTATCGCGGCGGGGGCGATAGCGCTTTCGTATCTTACAGGCAGCAGCACGTGGGATGCATGGGGCTCAATAGCTATCGGGGCGCTGCTTGCAGTGACGGCGATAGTGCTAATCGTCAAGAACCGCGCGTATCTGGTGGGAAGGACGATGCCGGAGGAGATGCAGAAGGCGGTGCGTGAGATAATCGCCGCCGACCCCGCGGTGGAGAAGATAGTGGATTTCAAATCGGCGACGATGGGTTTCGGCGTGTACCGCATCAAGTTTGAGCTGGAGCTCAACGGTTCGGCGCTTTTGCAGAGCGCATACCGCGATGCGGCATTGCGCGCGGAGTACGAAGACGTGCACGACGACTTTGAGGCGTTCAAGAAATTTTGCGTGGATTACGCTGACCGCATCCCTCGCCTCATCGGGCGCAAGGTGGACGAGTGGGAGTCGGTGATAAAAAAGCAATACCCCGGTGTAAGGCACATAGACATAGAGGTCAACTAGACGGGACGCCAATCACTCCCAATCTCTTCTTCCTGTGCACAGCATGCGCTGGACGAATGCCGTGAGCGGGATACGATGAAGCTGATATGTATCAGGTGGAATTCTTTCCCATACTCATAGCGGGTGTCGTGTCCGCGCTCATCGGGTGGGTTTGGTATCACCCCAAGGTTTTCGGAGCCGCGTGGATGCGTATGAGCAATATCACACCCGAGATGGCGGAGAGGGGGAAGCAGCGGATGCCGATGACCGCACTGCTCGGAGTGCTCGCGAGCATGGCCGTGGCATACGTCATGAATTATTTCGGCATCGCGTGGGGAGTATGGGATTGGGTGGGCGCGGTAGAGCTCGGCTTCTGGTGCTGGGCGGGATTCGTGGCGCCGACGATGCTCGGAAGCGTCTTGTGGGATTACAAGCCCGTCAAACTTTACATCATCAACGCGGGCTACTGGCTCGTATCGTTCGTCGCGATGGCGCTCGTCTTGGTTTTCTAATCTCCCGCCGACGTCATATGCTCTCACGGCGCGATCGGCTAATCATCGCCGGACTTCTAGTGGCGCTCCTTTCTTTTTCCGCCGCGCATTTCAGCGGACTCACGGACTCCGCATACCGGACATCATCCGAAAAAGGGAATGTCCTCGGCGACACCGTGCAGCTCAAAGGGCAAACCATTCGTGTCGCTATAGTGGACACGCCTGATTTGCGCGCGAAGGGCTTGGGAGGCCGCGAAAGTCTCGCGCGCGACGAAGGAATGCTCTTTGTTTTCCCGGAGAGCGGCATTTATGGGTTTTGGATGAAAGACATGAGGTTTGCAATAGACATCCTGTGGCTCTCACGGGACGGAGACATCGTATATATGGTGCAAAACGTCTCGCCGGACACGTATCCGCAGGATTTCACGCCGGATAAGGAGGCGGTCTACGTTTTGGAGCTTCCGTCCGGGTGGGTGAGCGAGTATAATGTGAGAATAGGGGACCATGTGCGGCTCTGAATAGTCATTTTTCGGAGTTATCCACTGCTTGGCATCGTTCCATCCCTCGCAAGCGGGCGTACAATGAATCTCCACCCTTATTCGTCTCACAGAAGTGCGCATGGCTACCACAAAGATCGCCCGACACGAAGCGGGAATGAGAAGAAACGCGGCGGCTCCCACCAGAGATTCGTCCGCTATCCGCGTCTACAAGAAATATTTACCTCAAATACAAAAACGCGACGGCCGCATACTTGCTTTTGAGTTTGATAAGGTGGTTCGCGCGATAGAAAAGGCGATGAAGGCCTCCAACGAAGGCTCGCCGGAGGAAGCGGTGGTAGTTTCGCACAAGGTGGCGGGCGAAATGATGCGCATTGCGAAGACCTACAAGAATTTTCTGCCTACGGTGGAAGGCTGCCAGGACGAAGTGGAGCGCCAGCTCATGCTCTCCGACTATGTAGCGACCTCCAAGGCCTACATCCTCTACCGCGCGGAGCGCGCGAAGCTTCGCAAGGAGCAGGGAGAAGTGCCGGAGCGCGTAAAGGAGCTCGCGGCAGAGAGCAAAAAATATTTCAAGAACAATCCGCTCGGAGAATTCGTCTATCTGCGCACTTATGCAAGATGGATAGAGAGCGAACAGCGTCGCGAGACATGGATAGAGACGGTGGACCGATACGTCGGATTCATGAAAGAGAATCTCGGCGACAAACTCACAAAAAGGGAGTACGCGGAAGTTCGCGAGGCTATTCTCAATCAGGAAGTGATGCCGTCAATGCGCGCTATGCAATTTTCCGGCGCTCCGGCGCGCAAGTGCAACACGTGCTTTTACAACTGCTCTTTCACTGCGCCGGTGAAGCTGGAAGATTTTGCGGAAATAATGTACCTATCCATGCAGGGGTGCGGTGTCGGATACGCCGTGGAAAGTCAAAACATACAACAGCTTCCGCAGATAGCGAAGCAGACGGGAGAAAAGGCGCAGACGCACATCGTCGCCGACACAAAAGAGGGTTGGTGCGATGCTCTCACCCTCGGACTTAGACAATGGTACTCGGGCAAGGACATAGAATTTGACTACGCGCTCATCCGTCCGGCCGGCGCGCGCCTGAAGACCATGGGAGGAAAGGCGTCGGGTCCGGAGCCCTTGATATCGCTTCTGTCTTTCGCGCGCGAGCGCATTTTGCGCAGACAGGGAAGAAGGCTCCGCAACATAGACGCGCACGACATCATCTGCAAGATAGGCGAGTGCGTCGTCGCCGGAGGAGTGCGCCGCACGGCAATGATATCCCTCTCCGATCTGGACGACATGGAGATACGCGATGCGAAAAAGGGACAGTTCTTCCTCACCGACCCGTACAGAAGCGTCGCCAACAATTCCGCGGTATACGAGACCAAGCCGACCAACGCCGAGCTAATGGACGAATGGGTGGCTCTAATGAAGAGCGGTACGGGAGAGAGAGGTATTTTCAACCGCGGCTCTTTGGCCGCTACCATGCCCGCACGCCGGCTGGAGTATCTGCACAAGAAAAACGGCAAGAAGAACGGCGATATAGGGCAGGTGGGTACCAATCCGTGCGGCGAAATAATCCTTCAATCCAAGCAATTCTGCAATCTGTCAGAGGTCATAGCGCGCCCCGGCGACACGGAAAAGACCCTGCTCCGTAAGGCAAAGCTCGCGACCCTTCTAGGCACATACCAGTCTTCTCTCACAAAATTCAACTACATCTCCGACGAATGGAAGAAGAACTGCGAGGACGAACGCTTGCTCGGCGTTTCCATAACGGGGCAGTGGGATTGTCCGGCCGTGCGTGATGCCGGCACGATGCGCAAGATGCGCGCAATGACGCTGAAGACCAACCTCGCCTACGCGAAGCGTTTCGGCATCAATCCTTCCAGCTCTATCACATGCGTGAAGCCCTCGGGCACCGTTTCTCAGGCGTTCAATTGCTCTTCGGGTATTCACCCGCGCCACTCGCAGCACTACGTGCGCCGCATTCGCATCAGCGCCACGGACTCGCTCTTCAAGATGGTGCGTGATCAAGGAATTCCGTTCAAGCCCGAAGTGGGGCAGAGCTCCGATGACGCCAACACCTATGTCTTGGAATTTCCGGTTAAGTCCCCGAGCGGCTCCATCTTCAAGGACGACCTCTCGGCGATAGAACAACTTGAGTACTGGAAAATGGTAAAGCTCAATTTCACAGAGCACAACCCGTCGGCCACTATCTCGGTCGGGGAAGAAGAGTGGGTCGCGGTGGTCGCATGGCTATACGAAAATTGGGAGATAGTCGGAGGGCTTTCGTTCCTTCCGAGAAGCGATCATGTGTACCGCCTCGCGCCCTACGAGCCGATAGATAAAAAGCGCTATGAAGAGCTTGCGAAACAATTCCCGAGTATAGACTATTCAAAACTCGTCATCTACGAACGCACCGACGAGACAGAGCAGGCGAAGGAGCTTGCATGTGCCGGCGGCACGTGCGAGATAATCTAAAAGACGCAAAATACTACCGTCTGCGTCGTTGCGGAGCCTCTGCGTCATCCTCGTCGTACACTTGTACGCCTCGGCTGCCGCATTCTCCGCGCCTAGCATAAGGTAGCATTTTGCGTCTTTATTGCTGATAGTATTAAACGCCCGAATAATAATCTGTCACGCTATGTTCTCCGAGAGAGCACTGCCGCTGCGGTGCTTTATGATGGTTGTTGGGTAACAAAAAAGCGGAGCTTTTACGCTCCGCTTTTTTGCTGCATCTGTAAGCCGGATTCTGTCTGGGACAGCCATTTATCTAGCCCTTCAATTACTATCAGGGTCAAGCGGCTCTCTTGCTGCCACGCGTGGTCGCAACAAGCACGGCCTTGCACGCAGGTAGGAATTTTGCCGTTTCATCCCCGCATCGCTGCGGGACTCATCAGCCGACTGGCTGATGCCTTGGCCTCTCGGCCTCGGCGTTTCTGCTCGCATCCCTGAGCTCTCGCTCGACGGGCGTTACCCGCTACCGTCCTCCTAATTTCTTGCGAAACTAGGGCGTGTCCGGACTTTCCTCCCCTTGATTGCTCTCGGGGCGGCTGCCTGATGCAGAACAACAGTATCACACGACTACAAGGATAAGGCAATAGCATGGTCTGTCATTCCTGCGACGCAGAAACCCACAACCCCGCCCTCTCGGCGGGGTTGTGGGTTTTGTGCTAACATAGGGTGTCATGCCGAGATTTGAGACTATTGACGCCGTTTCAAGATGGATACTCATCGGGTTGATGGCTTTTCTGCCGTTCCTTTTCGTGCCTATCCAGTGGATAGACGTAGTTTCTATCAAGGTCGTGGCGGTCTCGCTGGCGCTCGTCGTCGTCGTTATCCTGTGGATGGTGGCGCGCATCATGGAGTCTGCCGCACGCATCCCGAAGTCTATAGGAATTGCGGCAGCCCTTGCACTGCCGATCGCATATGCGCTCTCGGTTGCCGTTACGGGTGGTAGAGAGGTGTCACTCTTGGGGCGCGGGGTTGAGGCCGACACTCTCGCATTCGTGTGCTTGGAATTCTCCGCTATAGCACTTATGGCGCTTCTTTTCTCGGGTCGCGTGCGCGAAATTCTTCTCTCCATATACGCATTTATATTGGGCGGCGCTATCCTCGCACTCATTGAGATAATGCATTTTCTTATCCCTTCACTTTCTCTCGGCGGTGTTCTTACCGGTCAGACAGGCAACGTCTTCGGCAGCTGGCATGCATTCGCAATGATGATGGGTCTCGTGTTGCTGCTTGCCGTAGGGTTTGCGGGCGCGCCTTTTGTTCGCGGCTGGTGGCGTATCATACTGTATTCGCTCGCGGTACTGACCACTGCTCTGCTTATAGTATCCAGCTTCACCGATGTGTGGGTCGGAGTCTTTTTGGGCATGCTCGCCTTGCCGGCGCTGCGCGCATGGCAGAGCAGGCATTTTTCTCTGTCGTCCTTGTGGCACAAGGAGCGAATACCGCTCATGGTGGCGGCCATAGCACTGGTCTTCGTTATTTTTGGAGGGAGCATTCAGAGCGTCTTACCTAGCAGGATACAGGTTACGCACATAGAGGTACGCCCGTCGTGGTCGGGGACGCTATCCATCGCTCGGCAATCGCTCGCAACCCCGCGCGACATGTTGTTCGGTACGGGCCCCAATACGTTCACGCGCCAGTGGGGGCTTCACAAGCCTTCCGGCGTGAATCAGACTCCGTTCTGGAACAACGACTTTCGGGTCGGTGTAGCGCCTATACCTACATCTCTTATCACGGTAGGGGCCATAGGACTTCTGGCCTGGGTCTTCTTCGCGCTGGCAATCCTTTGGCTCGCGCTGTCGTTGATACGCCTTCGCTTGCAGCCGGCTGCCGCCTTTATAGCGATAAATCTTTCGGTCGCGCTCCTGTACCTTCTCGGGATGCAGGTATTTTCCATGCCGGGACCCGTGCTTTCTATGCTGCTCTTTTTATTCGCGGGAACGCTTATCGCAGTGCGCGCCCCCCGGTACGATCAGGGGATACGCGTCTCTCTCGCACTCTCCGATTGGAGAGGTCGCGGAAGCGTGGCTTTATCTGTCGTAGCGGTGGTTTTCA
>JANLHO010000054.1 GCA_024654485.1 Patescibacteria group bacterium
TTATCCGACTTATGAGAGCACTTTGAGCAAAAACATCAGGAGCACCGTGAATATGATGAGGGCGACCTGCAGCCTGCTTAGCTTCTCTTTGAACAAGAACCAGCTGATAAGCGTGGTAACGAGGACTATCGTGGTACCCAATCCTGCGGCAAGAGAGTATGGCCCGTGATTGACGGCAAAGGACAAGCCAGCCGTGCCCGCCACGACAAAAAGCGATGCGGCGGATATGGAAGCTGCTTGCCGGACGGGCAAAAGGATTGCTCCCCGGTACCTCCCCAACACCAGCTGAAATACAAGGTACAAGACGGCACACAGCCCGATGCTCGCCTCCCAAAAGTAGCTGGCGACGAGCGGATTTATCTCGCGGGACAGTATACTGAAAAATAAGAAAGAGACGGAGACGCCGATACCGGCAAAGATTGAGAACGCCACACCGCGCCCCATGTTGCGTATATCAAGGTGAGCGTGTTGCGAACGCAAAAGAGACAGCGCCACTGCCCCCGCGAGTATACCGACGAGCAAGAGAAGTTCCAGCGGCGACAAGGATTCACCGAAGAACAGCGCGCCCAGCATAATCGCGAGCGTGGTATTGAAGGTGCGCGCGATGGCATTGGACACTCCCACCGGCAGATAGCGCATACCGTTGAGCACCCATATAAAAGAAATGAATCCTGTTATCGCGGCTATTGCGAGCGTGCCAAGATGCCCGCGTATAGCCGCTATTTCGGAAAGAGGCACGAAATAAAGAAGCGGGAGTATAAGGATCGCGAGCGTCAGGTTGCGGTACACCGTCACGATAAGGCTGTCAAACCTGCGCGCGAAAAATGCTATCAGAGGGATGTGGATGCCGTACCCGAGTATGGAAATTATTATGAAAACAAAAAAGAGGTCGTCGGTCACCGGCTCATTATATACCGCCCCGATTGCGAAACGACGCAGTGTGGTGGTACACTTCCCCAATGCTAACGACCAAAATACGGACCGACATGACCACGGCCATGAAAGCGAGAGACGCGCTGCGCGTAGATACTTTGCGCGGAGCACTCTCCGCATTTACCAACGAGCTGGTAGCGAAAGGCAGGAAACCCACGGAGGAGCTGGACGACAAGGACTCTATCACTGTATTGAAGCGGCTCGCCAAGCAGCGCAAGGACGCGGCCGAGCAGTATGAGAAAGGCGGCCGCGCGGAGCTCGCGGAGAAAGAATCCAAAGAGCTGAAGATAATAGAAGAGTATCTGCCTCAAATGGCGTCACGCGAGGAGATAGAGCGCGTCGTGCGGACGAAAAAGGAAGAGATGGGAATAAGCGATGCTTCCGGCATTGGCAAACTCACCGGTGCCGTCATGAAGGAGCTAGCGGGTGGCGCGGACGGCAACGACGTCAAGGCCGTCATCACCGAGGTGCTCGGCGGGTAGATATCAGCGCGCAGACCAGACGGAGAACAGTCCCGCTACAGAGAAGGTCAGTATCAGTGCTATGGGCAGGGATACGGACAGCATTACCGAGGCCGCGAATATGCAAATCCCGATACGCCCGAAAGAAAGGCCTATCTCCTTGATGGCCGTGTATTCGTCCATGTAGTGCCCCGCATCGCCACGCTGCTCAAATGTGAGCGGATCAATGCCGACCTGCTTGGGGCTGGTGGTGTAGAAATACGCGTCTACAAGGACTATACCGAGAGGGGTGGCGACGGCTAGCCGCATGAGCCACGGTGATACGACGAGCAGGGCGTTGACCATCATGGAATCGTGCAGCTTCATTCTGCGAAAGGCTCTGCGCACGTATCGGCGCGCCACGATGGCGATGATGAAGGTCAGCGAAAGTATCATGCCCAGCATGCCGAAGGACTGTCCCACAATAAGGAATACGGCGATTGGCCACAAGAGCAAGAGTGCCGCCCCTGCCCCTCCCTCAAATATGGCGCGGCGTATCACGGCGCGATTCTCGGGAGCCATACATGCCGCGAAGGTCTCGCGGTATCCCCATGAGAACCGTTCGTGTACGTCGCGCAGCCGCGAGAGCGGCGCGACCGACAAGATGATGAGCGCTGCGGCGCTGTACAGAAGCCACGCGCTTCCCTCCTGCGTCCCCGCAAGGTAGAGGCCGGCAAAAAGCGGCATGAGCGCGATAAGAATCTCGCGCATTGTGTTTGAACCCATCGTCCCGACATGCCCCGCCTCGGTCTCATATGGTATCCAGTAGGCTGCGCGATACAGGCCGAGCAAAACGGCAAAAAGCACGGCACCGAGTCGGAAATCGGCGGGCGAGGAGCTCCCGAGTACGGCACCGAGGACGACGAATGCGGAGGCGGCCAGAAGAGCCCCTATCGCGAGCAATCTGCGGGCGCCGTATCGCAGGAAACGTGCAAAAAGAGGGGTGGAAAGTGCGGTGGTGGTCTGGCTTAGGGCATACAGAAGTATGACGCGCGCGAATGCCTGCACATCGCCCTCTATCGCGGCGAAGTGCTGGAATACAAATATCCACGCAAACACGTTGGCCGCGGCGAGCGCGAAGCGCAGAAGAAGGCGATGCGCGCGCATCGCGCGCGCGGAAGCACGCGGGTCGGCGCCGGCGCGTTCGGGTTCTCGAATAGAAACGACTCTCATCACCGCTTCATTATGTATGACCTTCCCGCAAACCCGATGCTTCGTGTGTGGATAGTTTCCCAGCTACACTCTCGCAACATCTTTTGTGGGGTCGGGAATTTTTTGCTAAAAATTCCCTCGGCTTCGCGCCGTCGCGCTGCAGAGACCCCAAAAACATGTTGCGAGAGTGTACGCCCGATAGTTTGCAAAAGGAAACGACCCCCGCTCCATGAGGAGCGGGGGTCGTCGAGAAAACGCAACGCGAACAAGTGGGTTACCACCTGCCGCCGCCGTTGCCTTGTCCGCCGCCGCCGCGAAAATCGCGACGAGGACGCTCCTCCATCGGGCGCGCCTCATTTACCGTGAGCGTGCGTCCGCCAAAGTCCTTGCCGTTCAACATCTCTATCGCCTTCTGTGCCTCCTCGTCGGAAGACATCTCAACGAAGCCGAAGCCCTTGGAGCGGCCGCTCATCTTGTCCATGATGATTACGGCGCTCTCAACGGCTCCTGCCGGTGCGAAAGCGTCTTTGAGCTCGGCGTCGGTGGTTGCGTAGGGCAAACCGCCGACATACAACTTCTTTGCCATGATTGTGCTTTGTCTGTTTCCTTTAAAAAATGTAAACCGACCCTTTCCCCTGCCTTATTAGTCGATTCACGACCCCAGCATTGGAAAAACGTACATCGCCGCAATCATGCGCCATCGTGAAATATTGTCAATACCAGTCCCCGCACAACCGGAAGCGGCCAAAAGCTAGACAACCCCGAACTTCTTGCCGACTTCGGCGAATTTGGCGACCGCCTTTTCTATATCATCCTTGGTGTGCGCGGCCGATACCTGCACGCGGATGCGCGCCGTGCCCTTGGGGACCACGGGGTACGCGAAGCCGATGACGTATATTCCCTCTTCAAAAAGCGCCGCAGCCATCTCAACTGCCTTTTTCTCATCGCCGAGCATTATCGGCGTTATGGGGTGCTTGGCATCGGGCACCTTGAACCCTTCTTTTTTCATAAGCTCGCGGAAATTTCTGGTGTTCTCCCAGAGGCGCTCGCGATAGTCGGGATGCGATTTTAGATAATCAATGACAAATAGCGATGCACCGGTCACAGCCGTGTCCAGAGAATTGGAGAAGAGGTAGGTGCGCGAGCGGTTGCGCAGATATTCCGCCGCCTCTTTTCGCGTCGCGGTGAAAGCGCCGCCCGCGCCGCCCAAGGCCTTACCGAATGTACCGGTGATGAAATCTACGCGCCCCGCGACTCCACAATACTCCGGCGTGCCGCCGCCACTTTCACCCATGACGCCCGTCGCGTGTGCGTCATCCACCATCACCAAGGCCCCATACTTGTCGGCCAAGTCGCATATCTCTTTGAGAGGCGCGATGTCGCCGTCCATGCTGAAAACGCCGTCCGTCGCAACGACTACGAGCCGCTTGCCCCGCGCCGCTTTCAGCTTCTCCTCCAGATCGGCCATATCCATGTGTGCGAAAACATGCCGCTCTGCTTTGGAGAGCCGTACCGCATCAATGATGGAGGCGTGGTTCAATGCGTCGGATATGATGGCGTCTTCCGCGCCGAAGAATGTCTGGAAAAGTCCGAGATTGGCCATGAAGCACGATGAATACAAGACGGCGTCTTCCGTGCCCACCAGCTCCGCCACCGCTTTCTCCAAGTCCTTATGTATAGTCTGCGTCCCGCAAATGAAGCGTACTGATGCCAAGCCATATCCCCATTTTTTCACCGCCTCCTCGGAGGCTTTTTCCATAAGCTCGGTGCCGGAAAGACCGAGATAATTGTTAGCGCAGAAATTGAGATACTTCTTCCCGCCGACGGTTATCTCCCGCCCCTGCGGCGACTCAAGCACGCGCTCTTCCTTGTAAGTCCCGTTCTCCCGCGCGGTCGCAAGCTCCCCTTCCAATATCGGCTTAAGTTTGCCGTACATACTCTATCCTTTTATCCTGAAAACTATCTTCGGATGCTCCGCCATCGCTTTCTCAAAGCTCTCCGGAGTGAAGTCGGCGAAATCCAGCACCGTGCCCTTGCCCTTCTTGAGTATGACGTTCCATATCTTGTCCTGCACGCCGTTGGTCTTGTCGGAGAGGACGCGCTGGGCTATCTGCCACGTGGCGAATATCCTCCGGCCGATGATGCCGTGGAGAGTCAGGCCGCGCACTACGACCATGCGGGAGAAATCCGGTACCGTTACGTCGCCGTCCTTGATGCCGAAAACGATAACGTGCCCGCCGCGCCGCGTGCTCGCGATGCAGTTGTTGAGCGAGGATGCGGGGCCTGCCATCTCCATCGCGATGTCCACGCCCTTGCCGTAGGTGAGCTCCCGCACGCGGACGAGCGCTTCATCATCCGCCTCCCATTCATGAGCCTTTTTCTTTTTTTGTATCTGCACGGTTTCGTGCGCACCCAGCTCTTTTGCCATCGCAAGATTCGCCGGATTGACGTCTACGGCGATAACCTTGGCGGCGCCGAAATTGCGCGCCAAGAGCACCGAGAAGAGTCCTATCGCGCCGCAGCCGAATATAGCCACGCGCTGTCCGCGCATGTCTACCGACGTCGCCGCATGCACCGCATTGCCGAAAGGGTCCAGGATGGAGGCCACCTCCGGTCGTATCCTGCTCTGGTCCACTGCCCACAGGTTTTTCGCCGGTATCTTCATGTACTCGGCAAATATGCCGTCTATGGAAATTCCTAGGATGGCTTCGTTGAGACAGACGTGCTCTTCGCCGATACGACACTGGTAGCACCTGCCGCAAGTGACGTGAGAATCGCCCGATACGAGGCTCCCCTTCTCTATCTTCACGGGATTGTTCTCGTCGGGGTCGTGGTAAAGCCGCTCCACCATGGAGCCGACCTCCATTATCTCTCCGACGAACTCGTGCCCGTTGATGCGCGTGGTCTTTTTCTCCCGCGCGAGGGATTCGTGAACCATGTCTTTCCATGCGCTCCGATACCAAAGACCTCTGTCGGAACCGCAGACTCCCGCATAACGTATCTTGAGTATCACAGAGAGCGCGTCCTCGGGATTCTTCTTCTCATCCAAGACGGGCATCGGCACGTCGCGCATCACGAAGCCTCGGCTTTTGTCCCAGCCGTCTTTCTCAACGTCTATCGTAAGTGCTTTGATGGTGTCGGCCATAGATATCCCAGAATCGGTATCGCTACAGATTACCAGATGTCGTGGGATTCTCTAAGTGCCGTTTCTCTGCTATAACTTGCGGACGCGGGCCAGCCCGGACACCAACTTTGGCATTGTTTTGCGAGAGTAGGTTGCGTCCATACAGGAATATCCCGCACCTTCAGCGACCCATCAACACGAACAAGGCAGTTTGCGGCGAAACGTGAGCTATGCCAAAGTTGGTGTCTGGGCCAGTAGTTCAGTGGTAGAACGCCTCATTTGCAATGAGGAGGTCCGGGGTTCGATCCCCCGCTGGTCCACCCACAAAGTTATTTATCGCCGACTTAGCCCAATAGCGTGCTCCGCGAATTCGCGCACGGAGGAGCCGACCGTATCCAGCATGAGCGGGAAAGAGGCTCCGGGATACAATCCGGGCACTGCGTTTATCTCAAGCAGATAAACGGCCTGCGGTGTCACTATGAGATCCGCGCGCGAGAAATGGCCGAGCCCGAGCGCGCGGTGAGCCGAGCGCGCGGCGTCCATAAGGGCCCGCTTTTCCGAGTGCGAGAATGGGCTGGGGACGACGTGCCGTAGCAATGAATTCATGTGATGCTCGTGCGCGATATGCCGGTGCCCTTCGGGCAAGACGACGTGCGCGGGCGGAAGCGCGTACAAATCCTCTCCGCGAAATGCCTCTATTACCCCCACGCTCGCCTCCGCTCCGCGGATGTATTCCTCCACGAGCGCGGCTCCGAATTCGTCCAGCACGTCGCCTATTGCGTCGGGCAGTTCGTGTAGCGTAGTCGCGAGTCGTATGCCGAGAGATGCGCCGCCTGACGGCGGCTTGATGACATAGGGCGGTCCGAACTGCGAGAATACCGCCTGCGCCATATCAGCCGTCGTGAGCGATGCGTTGCCGAGCGAAAAGGATGTCCCGCGCGGGATGCGGACGCCGGCTTTCTTGAGCATCTCGCGGCCGCGGACTTTGTTGAGCGATAGCGAGGAGGCAAAAGCGCGCGAGCCGGAGTACGGCACGCCGGAGCGCTCCAAAACCCTCTGCACGCTGCCATCCTCGCCCACCCCGCCGTGAATAGCGTTCAGCGCCACGTCTATCTGATCAAGCGCGCGCGATGCCGTCACGGGCATCCCGCGCGCGTGCCACGCCCCGCGCTTGTCTACGAAAATGTCGCGAGTATCGTATTTGTCTTCCGGAAGCGCCGAGTGCATCGCCGAGCCTGTCTTGAGCGACAGCTCGTATTCGCCCGATGTCCCGCCGCGCAGAATGCCGACGATTGTCCGTGCCATGCAAAAATTATACCATCGCCCGCGCGCGCCGTGCACGGTGCCAGCCTATCGCAAATCTGTGCGCTTCGTGATTCGCAAGCAGGATGTCGCGCTCCATGCTCT
>JANLHO010000058.1 GCA_024654485.1 Patescibacteria group bacterium
AGACTGAAAGGGTTCTACATCCAAGGGTGGCCCTCCGCGAGGAGGGCCACTTTTCATTTCAACGCCGTTTAAGTTCTCGTCCCCAAATATCCTCGGGAATGGTCAAAATATCGGTATAACCATCACCCCCGGCTGCGGGACAAGGATGACTGGGAAACCCTACCCCTTCACTAAAGCTTCGGCGGCACGCGGACGGTTTTCCCATTCCTTCCTCCACTGGAAACTCCCGTTTCCCGACCCCTTCCCGTTCCAAGCCGCAGCACTACGCTACGCTTCGTGCTGCGGGACTTGGATTCCCGCCTTCGCTGAAGCTTCGGACGGGCGCAGCGAACCAAAGATACACTGCTACAGAGACCCTAGTGCCTGTTTGCGCTCACTGCTGCCGGGCTTGGACTCGAACCAAGATACACTGCTCCAGAGGCAGTAGTCCTACCATTAGACGACCCGGCAGCACTAAGCGCAAACAACGGCATTTTCCTGCGGAACCGGATGAAATACAAAGCAGCTTGTATTTCATCCGCACCATTAGACGATCCCGCAAGAGTAGCTTCCAGCTTGGAGCTTTCAGCTTGTAGAAGAGAATACTACAAAGCACCCTTTGGCTCAATCGCTGCGGCGTGCAAACTGCGTGGAGGACATCGTCCGCCAACCAGCACACGCCATTCGGTGTCGTAGATATTCCAACATTCTGCAGAATATTGGAATATCTTTAACCACCTTTAATCGTTTAGTGCTCCCTTGTTTATAACCCGCGCCCGCGGATTATAAACAAGGGGCGTTTCGCGACACGAACAGCTTGCTGCGGGACAAGCCAGGACACCACTACGGTCGATAATGTCCTGTTTTAAGAACCGGTGTCCATGCTGGTGTATGGGCAAGTTCTCCTGTCGCGCTCTAAGGTGATGGGAACCTCTTCTATGGATTGCACGCCGCCCTGGGTGAATACGACATCAAGCAGGAGGCCGCGAGTGACCGTTTCGTCCCAATACTGATCAAAGATGAAGTTGCCGAGAGAGTAGTAGATGTGCGCTCCATGATAGATTTCGTGCTCCTGCACGACGTGCGGGTGGCTTCCGACGATCAGAACCGCTCCCGCCTCCGCGAAGCGGTGCGCGAGATCGCGGACATATGTCGGCGAAGTGGTCGCGTACTCCACTCCCCAGTGGGCATAAACGACCGGCAGCGCGCCGCGCGCCTTCGCCTCACGCACCTGCGTGACGGTTTTCTCGTCACTGCCGCCAAATTCGTTGTAGTTGATGAAGGCGAGACGCACTCCGCCCCACGTGCCTTCGGCGACGGACGCCTGAAGTGGATCTCCGAAGTACCCGACACCCGCGCTGGTCAGTGCGGCGATGGTGGCGCGTGCGCCCGCGACGCCGAAATCCATGATGTGGTTGTTGCCTATATTTACGAGGCGAACATTGTGCGCGGCCAAGAGAGCCGCGGTAGCGAGCGGCTGTGTGAAAGTGTAGTTGTCGCTGTCGCCCATCTTGGTGCCTTGGCTCACGGATGGCTCGTCGGTGATGGGGCCTTCAAGGTTGGCAACGACGAGGTCGGCGCGGCCAAGCATTGCATCTGCGCAGCTGAAAATAAAATCTCCCCCTTCCTGCTCAGTCACCGTGCGTACGGTTCGGTCAAAGAGCATGTCTCCGCCAAATATTACCTCTACCTGCCGCGGCCGCATCTGCGGCTCCGGCATCGCAACACTAGGCGCAGTCACATGCGCCGGAAAAAGCGCCATGAAAAAGGCGACGACAGCCGCTACCGCTACCGCAAGCAGCTCCATGCCGTACACTATAGCAAGCGCGGCTAGTGTAGCGTGCTGTCAATCTCCTTATCCCGCGGACGCGATGCGGCTATCTGGGCGATTACCGGTTCCAGGGTCTTTACGTTGTCGTATGCAAGGAAACGTGCTCGCGCATCAAGGAATTTCTGTAGATCTACGACGACCTCCCTGCCACCATCTGAAATCATGCCGCCGTTGGAAATAACTTCGGCAGTCCAGCTGTCGTCCACCAGATAAGGATTAGCCTCCGCAATTTCGCGTGCCTTCTCCATTTCTTGCTCCGACGCAGGCTGCGCGTCATCCTCCAAGCGCTCGGTATCTCGCGCCTTCACCCAATCATGCGATTGTTCTAATGCCATATAAAATATCGTTACCTAGTACTCCTCCAGTATATCACTCCATAATACCCGCGATAGAGTGGGGTTTGCCTTCGGCTATGGCGGCGTGGGAAATGCGTATGAATTGCGCCTTTTTTGAGAATTCGGGTATCGTTTTCGCCCCCACGTATCCCATACCCACTTGCACGCCGGAGGCGAGTGTCGCCACTATTTCCTCCACGGGGCCTTTGCACGGGACATACGCTTCCACACCCTCCGGGACAGCCTTGCGGCCGTGCGTGAAGTATCGCTCGGAACCGGATGCGCTTTTGATTACCGCTTGAGAACCCATCCCTCGGTATTCCTTCAGCTTCACCCCTTCTTTCTCCACCGTGTTGCCCGGAGCCTCGTCCGTACCCGCAAAAAGATTGCCGAGCATCACCGCGGACGCGCCGGCTGCGAGCGCCTTCGCTATGTCGCCGGAAGTGCGGATGCCGCCGTCGGCGATGACAGGAATCTTGTGCTTCTTTGCGACGGAAACCACATCCACGACTGCAGATAGTTGCGGCACGCCCACGCCGGAGATGAGGCGCGTCGTGCAGATTGAGCCGGGACCGACTCCCACTTTCACCGCATCAGCGAATGTGCATGCGGCCTTTGCGGCTTCGCCCGTCGCGATGTTGCCGAATATCATCTTGGCGTGCTTGAGGCTCTTCTTTATCTTCTTCGCGCTGTCTACTACGTTGAGATTGTGTCCGTGCGCGCAATCAATCACAATAACGTCGCATCCTGCCTCGTCCAGCGCTTCAGCGCGGTCCGCGGCGAAGGGGCCGCAAGCTGCCGCCACTTTCACACCTGCCGCTTTGGCCTCGCGCACCATCGCTACCTGCTCCTCTATGGAGCAGTTGCGGTGCAAGACGCCGAGGCCCCCCAGCTTCCCCAGCGCTATCGCCATGCGCGCTTCCGTCACGCGGTCCATCGCGGCACTAAGAAAAGGCAGGCCAAACTCAATGCCCGCTACTTTTGTGGAGAGCGACGCCTCCGAAGGCTCCATGCGGCTTGCGCCCGGCCTTATCAGGACGTCGTCAAATGTAAATCCCCTGTCCAGAATTTTTACACCCATGCGCTATTATACCCCGATGCGCCAAAAAATCCAGCCGAATGGTGTACCTTTCTAGCGTGCTCGGGAACGTTCGCGCGCGGCTTCTATGAAAGCGTTGAAAAGAGGGTGCGGGGAGAGCGGGCGAGCGCGCAGCTCGGGGTGGAATTGAGTGCCGAGATAGAAGGGGTGAACGCTCTTGGGAAGCTCGGCTATCTCTTTGAGATTGCCGTCCTGCCATCGTCCGGAAAATACAAGGCCTGCTTTTTCAAGCTGCTCCACATATACGGGATTTATCTCGTATCGGTGGCGGTGGCGCTCGGAGATGTCTTCTTTTCCGTATGCTTCGTGAGCCAGCGTGCCTTTGGAGAGCGTGCACGGATAGGCTCCGAGACGCATTGAGCCGCCGTAGTCCTTGCGCGCCAATTTTTCGCGCTGGTCCGGCAAGATGTCTATCACCGGATGCGGCGTTTTCGGATTTATCTCGGTGGTATTGGCGTCTTTGAGGTCCACGACATGGCGCGCATATTCTATGACGAGTAGCTGCAATCCATAGCACAGGCCGAAGTACGGCAATTTGTTTTCGCGCGCGAAGCGCGCAGCCATTATCTTGCCTTCTATGCCCGTCTCTCCGAAGCCTCCGGGGACGATAATGCCGTCGTACTGTGCCAGAGATTCCACCGGCTGCGCGCTACTTTGTATATCTTTCGCGTTTATCCACGCTATCTCCGGCTTCACTCCGGCGGCATATGCCGAGAACTTGATCGCCTCAATTACCGAGATATATGCGTCGGATAGTACGAAGTCTCCCGTATCAAAATATTTTCCGACGATACCTATCTTGACCTTGCCCTGGCCATTGTGCGCGTGCTCCGCGAATTCTTTCCATTCCGAAAGGTCGGGGGATTGACGCGGATGCTTCCCGAGGAGACCGAGGAGCGTGTCGGAGAGCTTGTCGCGTTCAAAATTCAGCGGCACGTCGTATATGGAAGCGACGTCCGGCGCAGAGATGATGTGCTCCGGCGCGACGGAGCATGAGATGGCCAATTTTTCTTTTCGCTTTTTGTCCAGTGGCATCGTGGAGCGCGCCAAGAGGATGTCGGGCTGCACTCCGTAGGAATTTAGAAGGCGCACCGCGTTTTGTGTCGGCTTCGTTTTCATCTCACCCACAGTGCCGGGAACCGGAAGATACGAGACCATCACGAAGAGCACGTCCTTGGGATTCATGAGGTGCATCACGCGCGCCGCGTCTATGAAAAGCTCGTTCTGGAAATCCCCTACCGTCCCGCCTATCTCCACTACGGATACGTCCGAGCCGGATTTTTTCGCCGCGCGTTCAAGGCGAGCTATCACCTCGTCGCGCACGTGCGGTATCGTTTCCACGCACTTGCCGTCGTATTCAAGGTTGCGCTCGCGAGCGATGACGGATTGGTATACCATGCCGCTCGTCATGTAATCGTCCGCGCCAAGGTCGCGACCGAGGAAGCGCTCATAATTGCCCATGTCCTGATCCGTCTCCAAGCCGGAATCCAGCACGAAGACCTCGCCGTGCTCTATCGGGTTCATCGTGCCCGCGTCCACATTGAGGTACGGGTCTATCTTGACCAGATTTACCGCGAGTCCGCGTGCGGTGAGAAGCTTGCCGAGGGAGGCGGTGGCGATGCCCTTTCCGACGGCCGACATAACTCCGCCGATGACGAAGATGTATTTATGGCCGGCGCGCGCACGCTTCATGCTCATAACTTTACCATGCTCGCCACGCCGATATGCACTCCTGCGTATGGGGAAAGTCGCTCTATTGAGGCGGAGACGCCTAAGACCGCAGATACCGCCTTACCGCAAGGTAGCTGGAGAGCGCGCCAAGCCCTATGCCAGAGCCGAGGATGACTAAGAATAGCGACGGGAACGAGGTCGTGTAGTAGGTAAAGACATTGAAAGAGCCCAAGAAGCTCTCGCTACCCGGACCTAGCCACGCCGTTAGTGGGTACAGAATGGCGAGTACTATGACGCCGCTCAAGATGCCGTACAGGACACCTGCCACAACGAAGGGGCCGCGCACGTACCAATGCGATGCTCCCACAATGTTCATTACCCCTATTTCATCTCGCGCGGTATAGATGGCGAGCCTTATTGTATTGAATGCGATGAGCACAGAGGATACCGCGAGTATAAGAGCTATACCCAGTCCGAGGCTGCGCGAAGTGTCTATTATGTTTGTGAGCTTGTCTATAGCGGTTTTGTTCTGATAAAAATCCACCTTGTCTATTACGGAACCGGAGTCCGTCTGCGCCGATTGTTGCGCTTCAAGGTATTTGGCGATCACCTCATACTGCGATGTCTGCTTCGCCCGGACCTCAAGCGCGGCGCCGAAAGGATTCTCACCGAGCTCTTCCAGGGCCTGTATCGTCAGCTGATCATCCTGATGTCGCGCCCGAAAGGTAGAAAGCGCCTGATCGCGCGATATGTATACGACGGAAGCGACCTCGGGGAGGTTTTCAAGTGAAGTCTGGAGCTGGGTAACCTGAGCCTCGGTAGCGCCAGTGGTGAAGTAGACCGTAACGTCCACCTTCTCGGTAAGCTGTGTGAGTGTGGATGTGAGTGCCGCGCCCGCTATCATGAGCCACGCCACGACGAAGAGCGTGATGGTCATGACCATTACCGCCGCTAGAGAAACGAAGCCGTTGCGGACGAATCCGATCAGGCCGTATCGCGCTATTCTTTTTGTCGTTGTCCAAGTAGACATACGGTGAACAGTTAACGGTTAACAGCAAACAGTAAAAGTAGGTTGTGTTCTATCTGGTCTCTGTTCGCTGGTTTCTGATTTCTCATAGAACGTATTTTCCTTCCTTATCATCGCGCACTATGCGTCCCTGATCCATTGTAACAACGCGGCGGCCTATGGCATCCACGACCGATTTGTTGTGCGTCGTCAGGATAACGGTGGTACCTAGGTCGTTGACCTTCTTCAGTATTTCTACGACATCGTGAGCGTTTATAGGGTCCAGATTGCCGGTGGGTTCGTCGGCTATCAGAACATCGGGCTGGTTGACGATGGCGCGCGCTATCGCGACGCGCTGCTGCTCTCCGCCTGAGAGCTGGTGCGGGAAGCTCCATATCTTGTCCGAGAGCCCCACCAGATCCAGAACGTGCGGTACGTCGCCCTGTATGTCTTCGTCGCTCTTGCCCGCCACCTCCAGCGCGAATGCAATATTTTCATATACATTCTTCGTCGGTAGGAGCCGGAAATCCTGGAAAACGGTGCCAATATTGCGCCGGAGGCGCAGAAGCTCGCCATTGGAAAGGCGCGATATCTCCTGCTCGCCGAAATAGACCGTCCCCTCGCTGGGTATTACCTCGGCAAACAACATCTTTAGGAGCGTCGTTTTCCCCGCGCCCGAATGCCCGACTATAGAAACGAATTCTCCCGGATCTATACCGAGCGTGACGCCTTCCACCGCAGCGGGAGTGCCCTCATAATACATTTTCGTGACCTTATCAAAGTAGATCATGAAAGTGTGCTCGGGGTGCGGCATACGAAGCATTGCGGGAACACGTATCGACCGGATAAACATGCGGACATAACCGTCCTATTATACAGTGCCGACGGATGTGTCCAAACCCGCACACCAACATCTCCGTTGCTCCCGTTTCGCCATGGCCAATCGCTATGAATCAGGGAGGTGCTTGTTGATACACGTGTCAGACGCAATGTGAATCCGCCCCGCAAAATGACGGCAATGTTAGTGTGCGGGCAAATTCTTTTCCGCGTCAATGAAGGACTGTATATCCCCTTCAAGCACACTCTCTACATCGCGTCGCTCGTGGTCGGTGCGATGGTCCTTCACAAGCTGGTACGGGTGCAGCACGTACGAGCGTATCTGGCTCCCCCATTCTATCTTCGTTGAGGTACCGGCCGAAAGGCCGCGCGCTTCGCGCTCTGCGGCCTCTTCGCGCATTCGGAATAGCTTTCCTCGTATCATTTCCAACGCCTTCTCCCTATTCTGCGCCTGACTACGCTCCGAAGTGACGTGTACAGCGATGCCCGTGGGCGTGTGCGTCATGCGCACGGCCGTATCGCGTTTGTTGACGTTTTGCCCGCCGGGGCCGCCCGCGCGCGCGACCGTCACTTCTATCTCGCTATCCGGTATCTGCAGCTCACCCTTGTCGGCGAGCTTCGGCAACACCTCCACGAGGGAGAAGCTGGTCTGTCGTTTGCCCGCAGAATTGAAAGGAGACATGCGCACGAGGCGGTGCACGCCCGCCTCTTTTTTCAGGGTGCCGTACGCGCCCTTGCCGGAGACCTCAAAAGAAACGCTCCTATACCCGCCCATAGTATTTGCATTGGAAGAAAGGAGCGACAATCCCCAACCGCGCGATTCGGCGTATTTACCGTACATCTCAAAAAGCATGCGCGAGAAATCTTCTGCATCATCTCCTCCCGCGCCGGATACGATGGAGATGAGCGCGTCGCACTTATCTTGCGCGCCGCTGCCGGCAAGGCGCGCCTTGAGCTCCTGATACTCCTTCAGGGTGGACTGCGCCTTGTCCTTGTCGGCCCAAAAATCCGCCGCTCCCATCGCCGCCTCTATCTCGGCTATTTTCTTTGAAATATCTTCCTTCTGCATTTCGTGAGTATAGCAGAGGGCACGTGCGTTGCGTGCCCTCTTGTGTGCCTTGCGCCGATTAGTGAAGCGCGGTGGAAGCGCCCTCGTAGGCGAGATGAAGAGCTGTTATCTCCTTCGTTACTATTTCTGAATCGTGTTTGGCGAGTAGTCTGAAGGGTTGCCGCGAAATCGCCATAACGACGAATCGTGTTCCCCTATCTACGTCTTCCTCTGGGGATTCATCAACGGACCACTCACACTTTTCGTTCTCAAACACAATCCGAACCCATGTTCCCACCGCAACACGACCTTGCTCGGGACAATGATCGCTGAACTCTATATTCATGCTCCTGCCAGTCAGGAGCGTAAGCATGAACATTTTGTCTTCTGTCATAGCTTGCTCCCATTGCACTGCCACATGCGCATGCATGTGGACATTCTCACAAAACAGTACCACGCGTATCGTGAGCCACCTGTCGGATTTGAACCGACGACCCCGTCTTTACGAAAGACGTGCTCTACCAACTGAGCTAAGGTGGCTAACAATGGGTATCCTACGCTATCGTGCTTTGATTTTCAATTGAGCCGATGGCCGGAGTTGAACCGGCGACCTACTCCTTCGCTTACACCCTTTCTCTCATATGCACGCGGAAAGGGGCTAGACTGTATTTTCCACCTTATGGAATATAAGGCGGCCCTTGTCAGTCGTTCGAGCGTCTTGGACGACGCTACGGTCTTGGCCTGTGCCGACCTTTAACCGTTATTCGGGATTCATCGAACCGTTACCGGAACGACGGGCAGGGATCGCGACCCACCATGGAGTTGCTCTACCAACTGAGCTACATCGGCTTACATCGCCATCTCGTTGATGGCGTTACAGAGGATATCACGAAGTTTTGTGTTATTAAAATATAAGGTCAATACTCCATGCTCGGACTTCTTCCGGTAATTTCCCACGCCGCGATGCGGCGTAACCATGATGGACGGATGGAACTGCTTTCTTGAAACTTTTAAAGATCTCGTCCAGTAGTGAACGCTCTTCTCCTCATCCATGTCGCCAAATATTTGTAACCCGAAACGCAGACGAAGTCTGTCAATGCCGTAAAACCGAACAAGAAATTCTATAAATTTTCGAATTAAGGCCGGATCGCTATTGCCAAGCCGGATAGAACCCTTACTGGCCTTCGTCCCCTCCCCCCAATACAACCCGACGCCAAGACCGTACAGAACTGCCTCCGAGACGGTTTTGGGTTGCCTAACTACAAATGGATCGCCGTCGGGATTCCATTTTTGGTATAACGCATCACTTATAGACCGCTTCGGTATGTTGTGTTTTCTCAGCCAATAATTCACTTTTTGCTCCGAGCACCTTAGGCGCTTCGCGATTTCCGAAACCGAAAATTTTCTCTCCAAATAATAGAGGGCTAGGACATTTCTGCTCAGCATTAGAGTAGTATACCATGCAGGGATTACTCTATGTAATAATCCAACAATTCCTTGATGAGTGGCGCTGCACTTTCATCCGTAATATCTTCGGGCTTCAAGCTCGTCTGTGCGAATATCATGCGCTCTATCCCCCGCTCCGCCGCCACTATCTCCTCAAAACGCTCCTCGGGCACGAGCGCGATATCGTGCTCCCCCTTGCGCTTCATGTAGCGCTCACGCGCTTCGCGCAGCCGCTCATCAAGCGAGAGGATGCCGTATGGCGCGACGCGCGAATCCGCGTATTCGCATACTTTCTGCTCCCAAGACCCTTCGGCGAGCGTGGCCTCTGCCTTGGAGAACGCCACAGAGTCAACGCATGTGATGACCGCGTCGGGCAGAGCGAGCTCGCGGGCTATCGCGAGCGTCGCCGCATGCTGGTCGGTGCCATATTTCTCCGCATACTCGGCTTTGATGCCCGACCAATACTTCGCCCCCTCCGGCTCCAGAAATTCGGGAAATTGCGTTAGGTCAAATTTGAGTATGTTGCCCATGTCGTGGAAAAGGCACGCGAGCGTGATTGTGTGCGCATCTAAATCCCCCGAAAAATGCTCGGCGACCATCTTCCCCACCGCGGCTACCCGCAGCTGATGGAGCTGTAGCGCGGGCAATATCTTATAGTGCGCGTATATTTCGCGCGGCGTTTTCATGCGCACACTTTAGCATCTATGCCGCTTCCCTCAACGAGATGGCATCGTCCGCAGGAGGACCCTCGTCGTTGTCCGCAGACTCGGTTTTGGGCATATCCACCGCCCCACTCGCTTCCGCTTCGTCATCAATAGGGATGTCCACGTGCTCACTTTTCTTATTTTCCGTATCTGCATCCGTAATGCGCAGGACCCGTCCGAGTTCCGGCTTCGCTGCAACGACCCTGAAACCACTGCTCGGGCGTATGCGCTCTACATCAACTTTCGTATAGCCGCTAGCCGTAAGGGTCTGCTTCGCGGCACCGAGCAGAGTCCCGATGACCCGCCGCTGCGTCTCGCCCGGCCGAGCCGTCCATAACTGCCGTATAGCCGCTTTCTTGCCTTGTGGCGTTTTCTTGATAGCGAGGAAACCGACGACATCTTCGCCCTGCTTTGCAACAAAGAGAAGGTCGTGTTCGCCCGGCTGACTGATTGACTTCTTTATCCCGGCGATGTCATGCTTGCGCTGTTCCAATGAACCTCCTTCTGACTGGCTCAAACTCGTGTCTAGCACGTTGTACTTCAGCTCTTTTATCTTGG
>JANLHO010000059.1 GCA_024654485.1 Patescibacteria group bacterium
ATAGCCTGCACAAGCCTCTCGACCTCAGCGACCTCAGGCTTGGGTTCGCGGGCTTGAAAAAAGACATTAAAAGCTAAACTCATACTCATAATTATGAAATATTTAGGAACTATCGCGCTCGGACTTGTGCTTGTGCTAGTTTCATCGTCGTCCACCGCCTACGCACTCGGCGCAGAGGCGGACACTGTCACCGACATAGATGCCAACGTATCCGGTAACGCGGAAGCGACCGAGTCTATATCCTCCGAGGTAGAGGTATCCGGGAGTGGCTCCGCAGGTGCCGCAGAGAGTGCTAGCGGAACCGCTGGTGCATCTGGCAATGTTTCGGCGCAAACAGATGTCAGCGCCGGTACGGAGATACTAATAACCCGCGCTGATGTCAATGCCGGTAGCGTAGTACAGACGGCAGTTTCCGCGCCTAACGCAGTGCAATCACAGGCGGATCTCTCCGCATATGCCTCGTCAGTCATTAGAGCGGACTCCGATGCGGACAACGCCCAGCTCTCCGGCACGGCCGTCTCTCTAGACTACAAGGAGCGTATCAGGCTGTTCGGTTTTATTCCGATCTTGGTACGGGCGACCGCCACGGTGAATGCGAACGGTGATACCACAGTGAGCTATCCGTGGTACGCAATGTTCGCCACCACCGATTCTGCGACCTTGCGATCTGAAGTGCGAGCGGCGACGTCGGATGTCATATCATCAAACGCCGGCGCCAGTTTCTCTGCCGCGACGCAGGCGGAACTCCTGTCTCGCATACAGAGCGCCATGAAGACTCACCTGCAAGCTTCTCTGGCTGCCGAGACACAGACTAGCGCTTCAGTCCAATAGAACCTCCGGCTTTATGAAAAAGCAAGACCCGCCGTAGGCGGGTCTTGCTTTGCTGCTGCGAGCGTATGAGGATACTATTAGGTGGAGTCCGATCTCGGATGTTTTCGTAATAATATGGCCCCTCACTCGTCTCAACACACAGGACACGCGATAGATTCTCGCGATGAAAAAGAGTTCCTCAAAGCGTTTGAGGCGTATGCCGACGCGCTATTCCGCCACGCCTGCTTCCGAATTAGCGACCGGGAAAGGGCGTACGACCTCACGCAAGACACATTTCTAAAAGCGTGGGATTATGTCGCAGGCGGGGGTACTGTCAAACAGTATAAGAGCTTCCTGTACCGCATCTTGCATAACCTCATAATAGATGAGTACCGCAAAAAGAAGTCCGGCTCGCTTGATGGTCTTCTTGAAGACGAAACGATCGCGAGCGCTGTGGAAGCCCGTCTTTCCGAAGGCAGCGTACGTGAGAGCGAGGAGGCCCTAGACGAAAAGGTCCTCATTGAGAAAGTGCGTTCCAGGATCACGGAGTTGCCGGATGCTTATCGGATCGTCCTCACACTCCGATTCGTTGACGGACTTTCCATCGGAGAGATCGCAGAAACGGTCGGGGCTTCCGAGAATGCTATTTCTGTGCGCATTCATCGGGGTATAGCGAGGTTGCGTGTTTTGTGCAATGGCAATGTATGAACGTATGAATGACAAATTTCACAAATATCTGAATAAGGCGGGCGAAGAAGTGTGCCTGACTCGTGAAGAACGCGAGCGAATGCGTCGCACGCTTCATGCGTACATGGAGATGAAGCCGCGACGAACTACGATCTCTATTCCAGCAGCACGCACCGGCGCGCTAGGCTGGTTCTTAGCCCCCCGTCCGGTAGCTGCGATCTTGGCACTCGCGCTTTTTGTTTCTTCCGCAGGAATTTCCTATGCCGCACGCGACTCGCTTCCGGGCGATATCCTCTACCCTATAAAAACGCGCGTGAACGAGCCAGTGCAAGGCGCGCTCGCGCGCTCCGATTCGGCAAAGGCGGAATGGGCTATTGGCGTAGCCGGGGAACGTATTAAAGAGGCCGCGATATTGGCTGCGGAAAATCGTTTGGGTACGACGACCCAGAGGGATCTACAGGCAAACTTCCGAGAGCACGCACGATTGGCAGTCCAGCGAATCGGGGAAGAGTCCGGCTCTCGTCCGGAATCAAGCGCTCAAGTCGCCATCAGTTTTGAAGCGCGGCTCTCCGAATACCGGAGTGTGCTAACTCAAATAGCAGAGACGAACAATGTAAATGTGGAATCAATCGCAGCCTCGGTGAATACCGAGCGCGATCGTGTAGCGGAGGTTCGCGCGGAAGCCGAATCGCGAATAACTTCGGACAGAGCCCGAAGCAGGGCTGCCGCAGACATGCATATAGCCGCGCGCTCGGCACTTGAAGCCGCAACGAAACTCGCGAGTGACGTTTCTCGGAGCTTGTCCTCTTCATCGTCGCGACTCGTTTCCGTACAACTTCACAGCGCTAGCACGACGATCTCCGCCGGCGAAGACTTTATGACGCGACACGAGGATTCCGATGCCACTGATGCGTTCCAAAACGCTCTTACCGCAACCGAGAGACTGGGTATATTTTTGCAGACGAGTTCCGCCATTCACCATCGTACGGGGCTGATTGTAGGAGAGTCGCAAAAAGAATCTAACTCCGAGAATACACAGAGTAAAGATAAAAAAGACCGTAACCGAGGTCGCGTACATAGCGATGTTCAAGACGATGCCGAGATTTCCACAGAGGAATCTTCGTCGGGTCGGTCTGTTGAAGACTCCGAAGAACCAGAGACAAATTCAAATGAAAACGCCGTGTCTGAAACAAATACCACGACCCAAAAACGCTCTGAGGATGAGAAGAAACGGGCGGAAACTCCGGGTGCGCAGTCAGACGCATCCGGCATTCCGCCCGTGCCCACGCTTCCCTTGTCCGTTCCCGTACACATTCCTCTGTAGCAACGTGGCCTAATGTGATTTTTAGGCCATGGTACAAGTTCCGTGCCATTGAAGCTAACATTGCGGAGTCGCCTCCGGACGACATTATCTAGCGTAAAAACTTTGCATTTTGGTTTTTCTTAGCTATATTGTTGGGACGCCTACGGGCTCCGCCGGTTTGGCGGATTTTTTTGAAACTTTATGGCAAGAGACTACCCATTGGAAAAAGTGAGGAACTTCGGTATCGTCGCGCACGTGGACGCGGGTAAGACCACCACGTCGGAGCGCATCCTTTTCTACACCGGCATGTCGCACAAGATAGGCGAGGTGCACGAGGGCGATACCATTACCGATTGGATGGAGCAGGAGAGGGAGCGCGGAATCACCATCACAGCCGCAGCTATCACGTGCTTCTGGACGCCGACGCACGCCCGTATGAACGAAAAGGGCGAGGCGGAGGCGACGACTGCTCACGACGACATGAAGCATCGTTTCAACATCATTGATACGCCGGGACACATAGATTTCACCTCGGAGGTCAAGCGCTCCATGCGCGTACTGGACGGCGCGGTCGTCGTCTTTGACGGCGTTGCGGGCGTTGAGCCGCAAAGCGAGACCAACTGGCGCTATGCGGAAGAGGCGGAAGTTCCGCGCGTCTGCTACATCAACAAGCTTGACCGCACAGGCGCATCTTTTGAAAAATCATATGCCAGCATCTTGGAGCGACTTTCCACCAAGGCGGTGCGCCTGCAGCTACCGATAGGGGAGGAAGCGGGATTTGAAGGCGTCATAGACCTGCTCTCCATGAAGGCGTATCACTTTGACGGCGAGATGGGCATGATAGTTTCCGCGCACGAGATACCGGAAAACATGAAAGCGGAGGCACAGAAATATCGCGGGGAGCTCATAGAGAGGATAGTGGAGAGAGATGAGCAGATGATGAGCGATTATCTGGACGGCAAAGAGATACCGCTTGAAGACCTGAAAAGAATGCTGCGCAAGGCGGTCGTAGGGAACGAGATATTCCCCGTGCTCTGCGGCTCGTCGCTCAAGAACAAGGGCGTACAGCTCGTCTTGGACGCGGTCGTGGATTACCTGCCTTCTCCAATAGACGTACCGCAAGCGGTGGGCATCAACACCGATACCGGGGAAGAGGAGGAGCGCAGAGCATCCGACGAGCAGCCTTTCTCCGCGCTGGTATTTAAGCTTCAGGTAGACCCCTTCGTGGGAGCGCTTTCATTCTTCCGCGTCTACTCCGGCACCATTTGCGCCGGAGACACCGTATACAATTCCGCCAACAACAAGAAAGAGCGACTCGGGCGCATCGTACGATTGCAGGCGGACAAGCGCGAGGATGTGAAAGAAGTATTCGCGGGCGAGATAGCCGCGGCGGTCGGCCTAAAAGAAGTAAAGATAGGCAACACGCTGTGCGACCCCGCGCACCCGATAGCACTGGAATCCATAGTCTTTCCCGAGCCGGTCGTTTCCATGCGCATTGAGCCGAAGACCAAGGCCGATCAGGAGAAGATGGGCATCGCGCTCTCGCGTCTCTCCGACGAAGATCCGACCTTCCGAGTCGCCTCCGATCCGGAAACGCTGGAGACAATAGTGTCCGGCATGGGTGAGCTGCATCTGGAGATAATCGTGGACCGAATGAAGCGTGAATTCGGGGTGGAGGCCTCCACTGGCAAGC
Organism: Patescibacteria group bacterium; assembly: GCA_024654485.1. Lineage (GTDB taxonomy): Bacteria > Patescibacteriota > Minisyncoccia > Phycocordibacterales > UBA2100 > UBA10103. Next base: position 4,494 of record JANLHO010000059.1, read on the forward strand.
CGCAGGTCGCGTATCGCGAGACTATACAGGGCACGGCCGACGTGGAGTACAAGCACATCAAGCAGACCGGAGGGCGCGGCCAGTACGGCCACGTGAAGCTCCGCATAAAACCCCTTGCGCCCATAGTGGAAGGAGTGAAAGTGAAGAACAACGTGGACCGCGAGGAACATTTTGAATTTATCAACAGCATCAAGGGCGGCGTCATACCGCAGGAATACATACCCGCTGTGAAGAAGGGCATAAAAGAAGCAATGGACCGCGGGGTCTTGTCGGGATTCCCCGTCGTTGATGTATCGGTGGACCTATACGACGGCTCTTACCACGACGTAGACTCCTCGGAGATAGCTTTCAAGCTCGCCGCGATAAACGCTTTTCAGGATGCGGTGCAGAAGGCAAAGCCCGTCTTGCTGGAACCTATCATGAAGCTGGAGGTCGTCGTACCGGAGAAGTTCATGGGCGATGTGACCGGTATGATAAACAGCAAGCGCGGCACCATAGAGGCGATGGGTGAGCGTGGACAGGCCAAGGTCATAACATCGGAGGTTCCGCTCTCGGAGCTCTTCGGCTTCACGACCCAGCTCCGCTCTCTCACTGAAGGTCGCGGCGTCCCCAATCTTGAATTTGCGCATTATGCGGTAGTACCGAGGAATGTGCAGGAGGACATTATCGCGAGCAGAAAATAAGAGAGCACCGGATTGCGCGCATATCTAAGTCAAAAGCCGCCGGCATTTGGCCGGCGGCTTTCACGGTGATTCGCGCTCAGTTAGTTGATCTTGCAGCAGATCGCGTATACGGTGACAGTCGAGCACGATTCGTTGTAGTAAATACCCCACCCTGTTCCGCTAATAGGATACGACTTGCGCATCGTGTTTGCTTCGGTGCAAGTGCCACCACCACCGGTAGCTATATACCCACCCGGGCAGGCAACACTGTGGTCGTTGTTGTTGGACCTGCTTGCCGAGGCTGTCGTGCAAGCAATCGCGGGAGTGCCGGAGTGATAATTGTTGGCCGTGAGGTAGCTCTGTATGGTGGAGTTGATTGAAGCCCACGCCCCGCCGCTACTCTTTGTCTCTATGGTTCCGCTGTTGTCCCGTATACCGTATCCGGAAGATCCGGAAGTGGTTCCGAAGTTTATATAACTTGAGGCCTGAAGGAGCGAATTTCCGAATACAGCCAAGCTGTTCACGCCCAGACCGGCGTTCTTTACCTGATCTACAGTCCCTACATTGATGGGCGCAGATACGTTGCCGCCGGTCGGCGCCTCCGTTGGACCGGTCCATGCCAGAACAACTGATGAAACAAGAACAACGGCGAATACCGAGAAAAGCAGGCCGAAGAGCTGTCGGAACGAGAATTTGTCCATATACAGGCCAGTATACACCCGCGTATTCACCAAAATAATTACTTGTGCACAAGTACAAATTAATGCTCCCGCAGTACCGACGCGAACTCTGGTACTATGAATGTCATGCCCATGTGGGAAACCTTGCGTAAGAATCAGATTGTGCGCGTTGGAGCGGCGATAGCGCTCGCGCTTGCGGCGGTTGTCGCACTTATAGTGGTGCTAAAATCATCCGGTGGCCTCGGCAATCCTGCGTTCAACGAATTATTTCCCCCGCCCCCACCGGAGCTCTCCGTCACGCAAAAGATTCAGGTAGTGCAATCGGTTTCATCCTCTTCCCGCTCTTCTTCCACACCGCCGGTCACCGAGGAGGAGAAAAGCGCGACGCTTCAGGAGCTTCGTGCCACAAGTGCCACTGATATCCATGTGAGCGACGAAGAGAAAATGCGGGTGCTGCAGCAGACAGGCTCGCAAAATTGATGCGTGTATGGATGTAAACGACAAAAAAGAAGCCCGCTTCAGACCACTGCTCCCATACGCAGTGCTCATAATTACCGCGCTGGCATGGGTCGGCTCTATCTCAATAGCGCCGGAGAGGGCGTCTTCCGCCAGCGATACTCCGATCACGGGATACGGCTGGAGCGACACCATAGGGTGGATATCGTTCAATTGTTCCGATGCCGGTACGTGCGGCTCAGTTTCATATGGGATGTCGGTAAATCCGGGAGGGGTTATAAGCGGGTACGCATGGAGCGAACATATTGGCTGGGTATCGGCCAAAAACAGCGACCTGTCAGGATGCCCTTCGTCTCCATGCACTGCACGAATAGTCGGCGGTGCCATGCAGGGCTGGCTGAAAGCGCTCTCCGGTGACTCGGCGCTAAGCGGAGGGTGGGATGGCTGGATAAGCTTGAGCGGCTCGGGATACGGGCCGTCAATCATCTCCGGGGGAGGTTTCAATAGCTATGCGTGGGGCAGTGACGTGGTCGGGTGGGTAGATTTTTCGCAAGTGCGCACGGACTTCGCGCCATGCAATCCTTCTTATTCCTGCGTTGACCTGCAGCACATACAGTATACGAACCCACAATGCCAGACATCCTCCTACGCCACGTGCACCTCTCCCGCATTCTGCACTGAAGGCTCCGCCGCGTGCCTCTATCCGCCGCCCGTGTTCATACAATCCGGCGAGCTGACAGGGCATTTGCAGGCCACGCCGCAGATAGTTCCCACCGGATTGCCAGCGACTCTCACATGGAACGTAGACAACGTATCCGACTGCACCGTCTCCGGTGACAATGGAGATGGCTGGTCCGGAACCTCCGGCTCGCACTCCTCAAGTCCCATACTTCAGCAGACCATCTACACGCTCAGCTGCGACGCCCTTGACGGCTCGTCGGTAGACGAAGGCGTCGTCGTCAACGTTCTCCCCATTTTCCAGGAGATATAAGCGGATCGCGCGCCCTTCCGTCTTATTTGTGGACAACGGACGACCAAGACGGCATATCGGTCGTATACTTATCAGTATCCGTACCGCCATGCCCAATTTCAAAGGTCCTCTTTTGTCTCTTGCCATGCTTCTCGTGGTGGTCGTGGCCGCGTACTTTTGGTTCGCAATCTCAGGCATGCCTGCTGAAGCACCAGCAGGATCTGACGCAAGCACGAATGCCGCCGAGCCGTTCGTGCCGGGACCCCCTCCGCCCGATGTGGTGGAAATGCTTCGGGAGAGCAAAGGATTTCAAGCCCTCGTTTCATACACCGATAGCGGCTTTGAGCCGGGCGAGGTCGCGATAGAAAAAGGCGGGACTATCCGGTTTACAAATAATTCATCCGGCGACCTATGGGTTGCGGCGGACGGCACGGCGGAAAATCCCGTTTACCACGGCACGTCGGAATGCGGCGGAAGCGCCTTTGACTCTTGCCGAACGCTCGCTCCGCGAGAATTTTGGGAGTTCACTTTTGAGAAAAGCGGCACCTGGCTTTTTCGCAACAACCTTAAGAAGGGGCAAACCGGCGCGGTCCGCGTTGAAGTACTGTGAGAACGAAGCTTTTCATACTCGGAGCCATTTTGCTCGCATTGCCGCAAGCCGTATTTGCCGGCTCGCAGACATATTCATCCCCGGGTACATACTCTTTTTCCGTGCCAGCATACAGCTCACTCACGGTTGAGGTGTGGGGCGCAGGCGGCGGAGGAGGCGGCTCGGGCGGCAACATCATGTCTACAGTGTCCGGTTCTTCCGGATCCTACTCTTCTTTTGGGAGCGTTACGGGAAATGGCGGCGGCTCCGGCAGTACAAGCGGCGGCTCGGGCGGCTCCGCATCGGGCGGAAGTACAAACACTACAGGGTCATCGGGGGGAAATCCGAATTACAATACTCACTCCGGCGGTTCCGGCGGGTCAAGCCCGAACGGCGGCTCGGGCGGCTCCGGCAACACGGTAGATGGCAGCGGATTTAACAATCCTTCCTCCGGCTCTTCCCCCGGCGGCGGCGGCGGCGGGAATCTGGCGGGCGGCGGCGGCGGCGGTGGTTATGCAAGCAGATCGTATTCTTCAGGACAGTTGTCTGCAGGTTCGTCAATATCAGTGCGGGTCGGCTCCGGCGGCGCGGGCGGTAGCGCATGTTCCAACTGCTACGACGGCGCTTCCGGCGCTTCCGGACGTGTCGTTATAACGTGGACAGATCCTCCGCCCCCCTCCTGCTCCATATCCGTATCCCCGTCCGCCGTAAATCAGGGAACGGGCTCTACGCTCTCATGGACATCATCAAATGCCAGCTCGTTTTATATCTCAAATGTTGGTTATGTCGGTGCGTCAGGTTCTACGTCCGTTGCTCCGTCGTCATCTACTTCATATAGCGGTTCCGTTTCCGGAGCGGGCGGCAGCGGCTCATGCGGAGCGACACTCACTGTCTACCAATCCTGCTCTTTCAACGGCCAGACGATCACCAACGGCCAGTCGGTGACGGCGTATCAATCTTCCACCGTCCCGTACGGCTCTTCT
>JANLHO010000025.1 GCA_024654485.1 Patescibacteria group bacterium
CATTCAGGCGGCACCGAAAGTAGACAAACGTGCATTGTTGTCATGTCATCACCTCCTGTGCGCATTTTAGCTCTTTTTCTGCGCACGGAGTACTTAGAGCATGTCTGAAAACCCCACCACAATAGAAAAGCAATACGTGTTTCGGGGCATAGTCGCTCCGACTTCGGCCCCGATGGGATTTTCAGACATGCTCTGGATAGACGCGCTACGTGGGGGTAGGTGGAGGAGTGTGGATAACTAGGTTGCGGTGGGGTATAGTGGTATATACTCTAATCCAGTGGGATAAAGTGGGAGATTAGGGAATTGCCTATGTTCATCGGCGAATACGAACACACGCTAGACGAGAAGAAACGCGTAAGCCTTCCCAAGGCCTTTCGTGCGGACCTCGGTAAGAAAATGGTCATGACGCGCGGCTTGGACAACTGCCTCTTTCTTTACCCGAAGAAAGGGTGGGAAGCGGTAGCGGGCAAGTTGCAAGCACTTTCTTTTGCACAGGCCGATACGCGAGGATTCAACCGCTTCATGCTTTCCGGAGCGGTGGAGGTGGAAGCCGACAGCGCCGGACGAGTGCTCATACCCGAGCATCAGAAAGAATTTGCGGGTCTGCAAAAGGGAGTCGTTTTTGCCGGAGTTTCGGATCGGGTTGAGATCTGGCATGCGAAGCGCTGGCATGAGTACAAGGCGCGCATTGAGAAGCAGGCCGATGCCTTGGCCGAGAAGCTCGGCGAGATAGGCGCGTTGTAAAAAGCGAACAGCGAACAGGAATAATCGTTGTTTATTAATTCAACCAACGACCGCATGCCACCAACCACTTACTGCCCGATTCGGCGACCCCGGACTGCTGGAGGATTTGAATAAACGTCATGCGCACGCGACGCTCACGATCCTCCGGCAATCCGGTGTCACCATCCGAAGAAATTCGGGGGCATACACCGGTTCTTTTACACGAAGCACTGCAAGCGCTGGATATCCGGCCCGACGACACTGTTGTAGACGCGACTTTGGGAGGAGCCGGGCACGCTCGCGCCATAGCGGAGAGGCTTGGCAAAGCAGGGACTTTGATCGGGATGGACTTGGATGCCGACGCCATAGAGCGCGGAAGAGCGGCACTGGCCGACTCAAAAGCCAAGATACATCTCGTACAGGCCAATTTCCGCCATATCGCTCCGGAGCTCAAGAAGCTCGGCATAGCGTCGGTAACGAAGGTTCTCTTTGATCTGGGGTGGAGCGCGTACCAGCTAGACTCTCGCTTGCCCGCCGAAGCCTCGGCGCAGGCGGGAAGAGGTTTCTCGTTCACATCCGACGGACCACTTCTCATGACCTACGCGAAGGATCCCGCGCCTGATGCGATCACTGCTAGCACGATCGTGAATGAATGGGGCGAGAGCTCCATCGCCGACGTTATCTACGGATGGGGAGGCGAGCGCTACGCGCGCCGCATCGCCCGCGCGATAGTGGAGCGTCGGCAGAAGCAGCCGATAAATACCCCCGCCGAGCTTGCCGAGATAGTCCGCTCCGGCGTGCCAGCAAGGGCGCGACACGGGCGCGTGCATCCCGCCACTAAAACCTTTCAGGCACTGCGTATCGCCGTCAACGACGAACTCACCGCGCTCTCGGAGGGATTGGCTGGCGCGTGGTCTGTGCTTGCTCCCGGCGGACGCATCGCTGTCATCGCTTTCCATTCGCTTGAGGACAGGCTCGTGAAGCAAGCCTTTGTCCAACTGGAGAAAAGTGAAGGAGGAAGGAGGATTACGCGCAAACCGATAACACCGGAGAGGGGAGAGGTGCTGGGGAATCCGCGTTCGCGCAGCGCAAAATTGCGGGTGATCAAGAAAATCCCGACACTCGCGTAGCGAGGTCGGGATCCCGACCGAAGCGTCGGGACTTCGTGTGATAGAGAAAAACCAATCTTTGTAATGCCATGAGAAAACGTCTGATGAAAATAAGCAAATACAAGCCTTCCGCCCTGCAGGCGCGGATAGATTTTTCGCCCGTATCCGGCATTTCTTTTGCAGGTGAAGGCGCAGCGGAGCGCGCGGCCATGAAGGCGATAGTATTCATCATTATCGCGCTTATGTGCGGATACCTATACTTCGTGACGGCATCGGTGGTACACGTTATGGCGCGAAGGGAAGCTCTTGCTCAGATAAATTCCATTCGTGGGTCCATAGGCACGCTGGAGCAAGAATACTTCGCTCTCGCGCAGCGGCTCACGCCCGATGAGGGTCCCTTGCTCGGCCTTGCGCCCGTGGAGGAGACCGACTATGTATACAGGCCCGGCAGCATCGGTGCTGCTACAATTGCGAGTGATGAGATATAGCGAGGTGGCGTCATTCGTTTACTGGATAAAAACCGGAGTATGAGACGCACGCTTGCCATCCGTGCGCGTATCATAGGGGCGTTTTTTATAATCACGGCCGTCTTCTTGATAGGTCGTCTGTATTTTTTGCAGGTGGTGCACGGCGAGGATTACCGCCGTCAGGCCGTCTCTCAGTATGTGGAGCCGGACCCCGATACCGAGTCGCGTGGCAGTATTTTCTTTACGATGAAGGACGGACAGTCCGCCTCGGCGGCTGTCATGCAGACGGGATGGCGCATCGCTATCCGGCCTGCGGACATTGTGGAAGCCAAAAGCGCGTACGAGACGCTCAGTGCCCTCACAGATGTGGATGATGCGCGTTTTTTCACAAGCGTGGCCAAGGTGGACGATCCGTACGAGGAGGTGGCTTTCCGCGTCTCCGACGATGCGGCAGCGCAGATACGCAAACTGAAGATCCCGGGCGTCATCCTGGTTTCGGATCAGTGGCGTTTCTATCCGGCGCACGAACTTGCCGCTCAGACGATCGGATTCGTCGGATATCAGGGCGACAGGAAAGTCGGCGTCTACGGACTGGAGAAACGCTGGCAAGATACCCTCGCCGACACCTCCAGAGGAGTGTATGTGAACCCATTCGCGGAGATATTTACCAGCGTCGCCGCTCTCGTAGCCCCCGACCCCGCTTCACACGAGGGTTCAATCATCACCTCCATAGAACCCAACGTCCAGCGCGAACTGGAGGCCACTCTTGATGTAGTGATGAAGACGTATACGCCGAAGCTTGTCGGCGGCATAGTTATGGATCCGATGACCGGGGAGATAGCGGCGATAGCCGGCCGCCCCGCTTTTGACCCCAACACGTACAATACGGTGAGCGATCCGTCCCTTTTTACCAACGCGCTAGTGGAGGGGCGATATGAAATGGGGTCTATCATGAAACCGCTTACGATGGCCGCGGCGATAGACATAGGCGCGGTAACTCCGGATACGACCTATAACGACAAGGGCTGTATCACGCGTAGCAATAAGAAGATATGCAACTACGATCTGAAAGCTCGCGGAGTCGTACCGATGCAGGAGATCTTGAGTCAGTCGCTCAACCTCGGCGCCACTTTTCTTGTAGATACGATGGGTCACGACACCTTTACCCGATACATGGAAGCCTATCAGCTTGACCAGAAGACCGGCATAGACCTGCCGGATGAGGTATCGGGCGATCTGTCCACCTTGGGCAACGGCTCCGGGCCGGAGGTCAATTATGCCACTGCGTCCTTCGGGCAGGGTCTCGCCGTATCGCCCATAGAGATGACGAGAGCGCTCGCTGCGCTTGCATCGGGCGGCGTGCTGCCCAATCCGCATGTCGTGACGGGAATCAAGTACGAGAGCGGAATTACGCGCTCTATTCACCCGGGCGAAGGCGCGCGCGTAATATCCACCACGACGGCGGAGACGGTGACAGATATGCTCATACAGGTGTACGACGATTCTCTTTTGGACGGGGTACTCAAGATGGAGCACTACTCGGTGGCGGCCAAGACGGGCACCGCCCAAATCCCCGACCCTGCGACGGGAACCTACTACACAGACAGGTACCTTCACTCCTTTTTCGGATATTTTCCGGCGTACGAGCCGCGCTACATAATATTCCTTTTCGTACTTGAGCCGCACGGGGTGGAATACGCCTCGGCCTCGCTCGCGCGCCCCTTCCACCGAATCATGCAGTACGTCGTCAACTACTACGGTATCCCGCCCGACCGCTGACCCGGTGAAGACCCCTCGCGATATTGGACTGCGCGGGGTGATGATAGACGGGGCGGCCTTGTTTATTGGCGGAGTCTTGCAGCAAGGAAGAAAATACTTATCCACACTATAAACATTCCAACATTCTGCAGAATGTTGGAGTATGTGGTGATGGGGGCGGAAAAAGAGAAACTCAAAGGACCAAAGAAGCTTGAGCGTCATTTCAAGGGCGTTTCCAATCACAGGCGGATACAGATATTGCTGTACGTCGCGAAGAGAGAGGAGCCGACCCTAGATGACATAACAGGACACATCAAATGCAATTTCAGGACGGCATCGGCCCATACGCAGAAGCTCGTCGGTGCCGGATTGCTGGAGAAAAGGTATAAGGGAAGGGAGGTGCATCACAGCCTGACACCATACGGTCGCCATTTTCTGGCTTTTATAGAATCATTCGCACGGCTCTAGTTCAGAGAACATAAGGACGGAACGCAAGTGCGTTGATACCGATTCTCCCTGCCAAAATAACATTCCAACATTCTGCAGAATGTTGGAGTATGTAAAGGGGGTGGGGTGGGAAATAAATTGGAAATAAATTGGAAATAAAGTAGTATTTCGTGCACAGGCCCTATCGTCTAACGGTTAGGACGTGAGCTTCTCAAGCTCAAAATCGGGGTTCGATTCCCCGTAGGGTCAAAAATAGACCGGGTCATTTTTGACCCGGAGAGAAGGGTGCGGGGCACCTTTCGTGGGAATCGAACCGTCGGAGCGGGACCCGCATCAGCTGATGCGGGTGTGAGGCGGTGCCCAGACCGAGGCGAGCGACGGCGAGCCGAGAGTCGAGGGGCGATTCCTCGTAGGGTCATCGTTAAAATATCTTTATTTTGCGAGGCATTGAATTGTGCCCAATGAGAGGTCTGTAACCAAACCTCAAAGCAAATTTTGAGCTATCATGTCAAAATGAAGAGATGGTTCATGATGAAAAAGAAAATAGACATTGCTCTATTGTTAATTTTCCCCGCATTTGGTGTCTTGTTTTCGTACTTCTTGAATATTAATGCGTTTAATTCCGTGATGGTGTTCTTCGGTGTTCCGTCTCTATACTTAACAATCAGAGCATTTAGACACGCAAGAAAGGCGATACTTTTTTCCTTAATAGCTAGTACTCCTGCAATAATCGTAATCGATTATATAGCCCAATCGACGGGTCAGTGGATTATTCCTGACTCCATATTACCCTTTAGATTGCTCGGAGTAGTGACGATAGAAGTTGTCGTATGGGCGGTTCTCAATTTCTATCTAGTAGTAATGTTTTACGAACACTTTCTTGATAGACATTTCACCAATGGGGTCTGGTATCCGCGCATGAAATATTTGACAGCCTTTACCACCGGCACACTTCTCATTTTCTTCGTTCTTTACTTCTATCTGCCCACCTCTCTAGGCATCCCTTATTTTTATTTGGTTTTTGGGACAACTCTAATTTTACTTCCAGTAGTGATACAGATGTTCACTCACGCAAAAATGGATCTAAAGTTCTTTAAAGCAGCGGCCTATTTTTTCTATCTAACATTTTTATATGAAGTAACCGCTCTGCAACTTGGTTGGTGGAATTTCCCCAGTTTAGAATTTATTGGATGGGTTTCAATATTCAACGTAAGTTTTCCCATTGAAGAACTTCTTTTTTGGCTGTTTCTGTTTGCCATGGCGATCCTCTCTTTTTATGAGTTTTTTGATGACGACGAGAGATAGTTCATCTCTTTGAAAACCGCGCTTTATAAGCGCAGTCTTCAATCCCCAATGGCAGTATTTTCGCTCTTTCTCTAACGTCCTGCCAAACTGAAGCCAGCCATTAAATTCCCACACAAGTTGGTTCCAATTCTGTCTCACCTGGGTCACAGCAAATGGTAAAATTGGCGAGCATGCGCAATGTCAGAAACGTTCTTTCACTTATCTGGCTTCCGCTTTTCGCACTGGCTGCGGTGGCCGTGTACTATCTCATATGGGGGATATTTGACTTGCCGCCTCAGGAGGAAGTCGTTCGGCTTGCTGAACAATATTTTGACACGTACGGACTCATTACGGTATTTATCGCTGCCATCATAGAGGCGGTACTCTTTGTCGGATGGTATTTCCCCGGCAGTTTGGTCATTGTGCTTGGCGTCGTCTTCGCCGGCAGGGATTTCTCCCAGCTCTTTGGCGTATTCGCAGTTACGACGCTCGGATTCTTTGTCGCTTACACATTCAACTACTTTGTAGGCAAGTACGGATGGTATCGGCTCCTGCTCGCGCTCGGATTAGATGGCCCCATAGAAAAAGCGCAAGCTCAGCTGGTGAGCTATGGGCCGCGCGCGATATTTCTCACCTTCTGGCATCCAAATTTTGGCGGGCTGACCTCTACGGCGGCAGGCATCTTACAAATGCCTCTCCGGACGTTCCTCATTTATATGATAGCCGCAACGACACTGTGGGATATCTTTTGGACGATAGTCGGGTTTTCCTTCGGCGAGTTCGCCATCACCGCCGTCGGCCCGAAGGTGGTAGTGCCGTTCATTGCGGCATGGATAGCGATAACGCTATATGTGGCGTGGAGAAAGAAAAAGGATGCATCGGCGGTGGAGAATTCCGCGTCCGCGCTATAAGGCTCGGACTACGGGGGATTTGTTATAGTGCGCTGATGGACATCACATCGGCGGAGTTTGTGAAGGGGATACGGGGTACGGACGAGGTGCTCTCCGACGGCATTCCCCACATCGCATTCATAGGCCGCTCCAATGTCGGGAAATCCAGTATCCTGAATGCGCTTACGGGCAAGAAAGAATTGGCGCGCATCGGCAAGAAGCCCGGCAAGACCACGGAGATAAATTTCTTTCTGGTAAACGGTAAATACTATTTCGTGGATCTGCCGGGGTATGGATACGCGGCGGGGGGCAAGAAAGACCGCGAGAAGCTGCGCAAGCTTATCATCTGGTATTTCACAAGCGGCGAGGCGAAGCCGCGCAAGGTCGTTTTGATACTGGAGGCCAAGGCGGGGCTGACGGAATTTGATGAGCAAATGATAGGGGTGCTGAAGGAGAAGGGGCATCCGTATATAATCGTGCTCAACAAAGTGGACAAACTGTCGCAGAAGGAGCTCTCCGGCATGATTGCGAAAATAACGCAGGCGGCGGTGGATAGCGAGCTATTGCAGACATCCGCCGAGACGGGTCGGGGGATAGACGAGCTGCGCGACAGGCTCTTGGGTATAGAATAATCGCATGAGATATCTGCACACGATGGTCCGCGTGCGCGATCTGGAGAAGTCGCTGGATTTTTATTGCGGCAAGCTCGGGCTTGAGGAGGTATATCGCTACGACAACGAGAAGGGTAGATTCACCAACGTATTCCTGAAAGCGCCGGATGACGATGCGGGTGCGCCGCCGAAGGAGAAAAAGATGGGCATGAGCGGCGCCATAGCGCCCGTCTTGGAGCTCACATACAACTGGCCTGCCCGCCTGCCTGAGCAGGCAGGCGCAGGCGGGGAGCCGGAAGAATCCGCCAGCCGGCAGGCGAGTGGGCGCAACTTCGGTCATCTCGCCTACGAGGTGGACGATATCTACCAATATTGCGACAAGCTGCAAAAGGGCGGAGTGGTCATCTTGAGACCGCCGCGCGATGGCCGCATGGCTTTCGTCAAATCACCCGACGGCATTTCCATAGAGCTGCTGCAAAAAGGGGAGTCGCTCCCGCCGCAAGAGCCGTGGCTCTCAATGGAGAACACGGGAACGTGGTAGAGTCCCAAAAAGCGGCTCAAACGCTCCGCCGACTGGCGGATGAGCCGCTTTTATGGCCTAAACTCACAAGAGTCGTTTTGTATTCTAAAAAGATGCGCCCGCCCCGCGATGTTGCAATCGGAGGGGCGGGCTCGAATGAGGTTAGTTGGCCTCTTTGTGGCGTTCGGGAGGGTCAATACGACGCGAGGGCTCGGTGTGGACTTCACGTATTCCGGCCGCGCGTCCCGCCGCATCCGTCCAGAACGATACCCTGGTACCGTCCACGATCGGGACGTCGCCCCTCTTGTCGTTCCCCCTGATTGTAAGAGGCTGGCCGTTTTCCTTGACGACCCTTGCCCCCTTTCCCGTTACTTGTATGACGCCAATCAATCTTTGCCGCTCCGAATTTCCGGTCATTCGTTCGTTTCCTCCAGAACTCTCGGACGCCACCATGGTGCCCGAGACGCTGGAGGAAAGCTCTTGCGGCATTCAACGGTAAAATAGGGGAGATGTCAACCTTTGCCTCGTGCAGTATAATCTACACACATGTCCAAAGTCCTCGTTTCCGGCTCGCTTGCGTACGACCGCATCATGGATTTCCCCGGCCTTTTCTCGGCGCACTTCGTGCCGGAGAAGTTGCACAATCTGAGCGTCAGCTTTCAAGTGGATACATTTGCGGAGAATTTCGGTGGCTGCGCCGGCAACATCGCATACAACCTCGCGCTCCTCGGAGAAGAGCCGATAATCCTCTCCACAGGTGGGGTGGATTTCGCCAAGTACCGCGAATACCTCGCCGCCAAAGGCATCTCTTCGGATAGTATTCACGTCGCTGATACCGATACGACTGCCGCCGCTTACATCATGACAGACAAGGCGGACAACCAGATAGCAGCTTTTTATCCGGGTGCGGGGCGCGCTCCGTACGGCAGCGACTTCCCGACGGAAGGCATCTCAATGGGAATGATAGCGGCCGGATGCGACGACGACATGCACGCGATGCCGCAGCTATTCCGCGAGCGCGACATCAAATATGTGTACGACCCCGGCCAGCATCTCACGGAGCTTTCCGGCGAGCGGCTGATAGCGTCGCTCTCCGGCGCGGAAGTGCTCTTCGCCAACGATTACGAGCTCGGCCTCATCGTATTTAAGACGGGGCTGGATGAGAAGGCGCTCTTGGAGCGCGTGCCCGTTGTAGTGGCGACGCTGGGGGCGAAGGGCGCGCGGCTCCTGACGAGGGAGGGCGAGGCAACGGTGGATGCGGTGAGTGCGGACACCGTCGTGGACCCGACGGGCGCGGGCGACGCGCATCGCGCGGGCTTCGTGAAGGGCATGCTCGCGGGGCTAAATATGCGGCAATGCGCGCAGCTCGCGAGTGCGGTGGCCTCCTACGCTGTGGAAAAATACGGCACTCAATCCCACGCCTTCACTCTGGAAGACCTGAAGAAGCGATACGAGAGGACGTATGAGGACAAGTGGCCGCTTCAGTAGTACACAATTGCCGGCAACCCAGTAGCATATTTTGTGGGGTCGGGAATTTTTTGCTAAAAATTCCCTCGGCTTCGCGCCGTCGCGCTGCAGAGACCCCAAAAACATGCTACTGAGTTGCCGGCTACGCTGGTTTTGGCGGCAAGACCGGCATGGGCAGCGATGCTATACCACCACACCTATCTTCTCCGGAAAATAGGTGTGGTGGTATACTGCACCGGATGAAATATGATGTAAAAGATATCGGCCTTGCCGCAGAAGGTAAAAAGCGGATAGAGTGGGCGGCGCGCGACATGCCCGTCTTGGCCGGAATACGGGAGAGATTTGAGAAGGAGCAGCCCCTGAAGGGCAAGCGAGTGGGCGCGTGCCTGCACGTTACCACCGAGACCGCCAATCTGATGATAGCGCTCAAAGCGGCCGGCGCCGAAGTGTCTCTATGCGCCTCCAATCCGCTTTCAACGCAAGACGAGACTGCCGCCGCTCTTGCGGGAGAATACGGCATCCCTACATTCGCCATAGCGGGGGAGGACAGGGACACTTTTTTCAAGCACATTGAAGAGGT
>JANLHO010000026.1 GCA_024654485.1 Patescibacteria group bacterium
TGCGCAGGTGGTGGAACGGTATACACGTACGTTCGAGGGGCGTATGCCGCAAGGCTTGGGGGTTCAAGTCCCCCCCTGCGCACAAAATCTGCCGTTTGATATGATAGCCTCATGGCATTCTTCACAGGCAAAGGCGACGGCGGGACGAGCAAGCTTTTTGATTCCGAGAAGGGCAAGAGGGTCTCAAAGAGCGCGCCGATATTTGAGTGCTTGGGACAGCTTGATGAGCTGAACGCCCTAGTGGGGTGGTGCAAGAGTGCATGCCCCGACGACATGGTCGTGAACTGCCAGAAGGCTCGGCTCGTCCTGCACGATGTACAAGACCATCTTTTCACCATACTTGCCGAGGTCGCGGGCGCGGAAAAATCCGTACCCCTATCAAGCGTGGAATCGCTCGGCGTCATGATACGCGCGATTGAGGCGGACCTTCCCGAGGTGAAGAGTTTCCTCGTGCCGGGTGGCACGGAGCTATCATCTCGGCTGGATATCGCGCGCGCCGTCTCCCGCCGCGCGGAGCGGCGGCTCGTATCGTTGCATGAATCGGGTGAGCGTGAGATATCTGCTTCAAGCCGCGCGTATGCAAACAGGCTCTCCTCCCTGCTATACGCGCTCACGCGCTTCGCAAATCGCTTCGGGGGCGCCGACGAGAGTCCTCCGAAATACTTATGAGCGAACAGCGAACAGCAAACAGCAAACAAGGGTGGCAAAGCATTTGGCAGTGCGTTTTTTCTGTTCACTGATTTCTGTTCACTGATTTATGGTACGTTTTCGCCGCATCCCTAAAAGCGTTGAAGAGCTGGCCGAGTGGTACATGCGCTACGTCTCGCCGCTCTCGCTCATAGCGGGCTTCATCGCCGACAACCTTTTTCTCGCGAGACGCGTGGACATTCTTCTTACCAACGTACTTCTCTTCTCGTACCTCGTGATAGCGGCGTTCGGTATCCTGCTTATAAATCTCATACAAACGGGGAGACTCCGCCACCCGCTGTATCTGAAAGCGTTGCCGCTTTTGCCGGTGGTCGCGCAATTCGCCTTCGGCGGTCTCTTCTCCGCCTACCTTTCACTCTACTGGCGCAGCGCCGCAATTTCCGTGAGCTGGATATTCGTCGTGGCGCTCGTCGTCTTGATAATAGGCAACGAGCGCTTCGCGCATTTCTATGCGCGGTTTTCCGTGCAGATCACGCTCTACTTTACCGTGCTCTTCTCATTCCTAATCTTTTTCCTTCCGGTCATATTTCACCGGATCGGTCCTTGGATGTTCCTCGCGAGCGGTGTCGTCGCACTCGCGATCGTCAGTGCGTTTCTGGCGGGGCTATTCAAGCTTATGCCGGAGATGCGGGAGCGTCGCACGAAAGCGCTGCGCTCCATCGCTGTCATATATGTCGTGTTCAACGTGCTCTACTTCACCGGCGCCATTCCGCCGCTCCCGCTTGCTCTCAAGGATGCCGGTGTCTATCACGGAATTGAGCGCACGCAGAGCGGCAGCTACGCGCTCTCCGGAGAGCCCATCCCGTGGTACAACATATTCTCGCGCTACAACACGGTCTTCCACGCGGTGTCGGGCGATACGGCATACGTGTACACCTCCATATTCGCTCCCTCCGGCCTCTCCACCGTTATCCTGCACGAGTGGCAGCGCTACGATGAAGCCGCAGACGAGTGGGTTACGGTAGCCAAGATAGGGTTTCCCATATACGGCGGGCGCGACGGCGGGTATCGCGGCTATTCTCTCAAGAGCAACATCGTGCCCGGTGAGTGGCGCGTTGCTGTCGTCACGCAGTACGGGCAGATCATCGGTCGCGTCGCATTCACCGTGGAATCGGTACCGGAGACACCCGCGCTTGAGGATATAACGCGCTGAATTTCTCGCGCACAGGGCGCAATTCTGCTATAAAGGGCTTGTCGTGTATGGCGACCGTGGTGTAACGGTTAACACTGGAGCTTGTGGAGCTCTCGATCAGGGTTCGATTCCCTGCGGCCGCCCAAAAATAACGAGTAAAACGCATTGCGTTTTACGACTGTATTTTTGCAGCCAGGCGCAGAGAATCGAAAGGCGGAGCCGGTATACAAGACGAACGAAGTGAGTGCTTGTCGGCGAGCCCGGGGAGGAAGTTCTTGGCGAGCTTGCGAGCTTAGAAACTTGACCCCGATTCCCTGCGGCCGCCCCGAGGTAGTACAATGCAGGTGATGGATATAAGTCTCATTATCCCTGCTTACAACGAGGAGGATTATATCGGCGCGTGTATTGATTCCGCGCTCAAGAACGGCCGCGGGAAGTTCAAGGAGATAATCGTCGTAGACAACGCATCCACCGACAAGACGGCGGAAGTGGCGAGCCGCTATCCGGAGGTGACCGTCGTCGTAGAGAAGCGCAAGGGCACGGGCAACGCGCGTCAGGCGGGAGCCGAAGCGGCTACCGGGAGCATTCTCGCGTACATTGATGCCGACGCCACCATCCCCGAAGGGTGGGTTGAGTACATTGAGAGCACATTCCAGCGAGACCCAAAAGTAGTGTTTTTAAGCGGAGCGTACCTGTATCACGAAAGCGAAAGATATCCGACGTGGCTCCTGGATGCCATATGGTGGACTACCCCGCCGGTGTATTGGGTGGTCGGCTACATTGGCAATGCAGGCAATTGCGCGATGCGTGCCGATGCTCTCAAAAAAGCGGGTGGCCATGACAGGTCGCTCGCGTTTTACGGCGACGATACAGACCTTGCGCGCAGGATGCATGCTGTCGGGAAAACGCTCTGGCGCATGCGCTTCAATAATTACTCATCGGCACGGCGCTTTGATCAGGAGGGCATTGTCCAGATGTGCCTGAAGTACATGATCAACTACTGGTGGCCGGTACTCTTCCACCGGCCATTCACGCCGGGCCACCACGACCTCAAAAAGCCCTGATTTCATTTTCACAGTGCTTGGGAGAGCGGCATCTAAACCTCTTCGCGGAGATGAGTCAGCGTTTCTACGTCACTTTGCACCACCAGATTTTAGAGCATCTCGATCTTGTTTATTTTCCAATACAGTAATCCAGCCTTCTATATACGGGACTTGAGGGAGGCGTAGCGCATGGTCTCCGCGTACGGGCAGGAACATGTCTACATGCTCTGACCTAAGCGCGCCGGGCGCTATCTCCCCGGTTTTCTTGTTCATCGTACCGGCGAGTTTCTCCATCGGGAAAACCGTATCATCCGCGCCCGATATAACTATAACGCCTACCCCGCTTTTTCTCAGTTCGGAAAGGTGCGGCTGCAGGTCTATCTTAGGCAGGTCTATTATCTCCCTGAATGCGCGAGAGGGACTGGCTTTATATTCTGAAAATTGTTCGCCTTTGACAGCTTTCCCTTTCTCCTTATCCTCCTGCGTTTCCGCGATCTCCCCATAGTCGGGCAGGATGATGGGCTTCTCGCCGCGCGTAGCGCGCTCGGCGTTCTCTTCCTCAACGCGGTCGCGCTCCTCCGGACTCCACGGCATCGCGTCAAAACTATTGGCCCACTTCCCCCGCGTGCTCGGATCACGTAGAAATCCTACGCCGAGTCGCGCGATATTGTCTTTACCAACCAGACCAGCCGATTCAAAGAGGACGAGGTTGCGTATGCGCTGCGGCCCTTCCCCGCGCTCGGCGCGTCGCTGCATGAGTCGCGCGGCGATCACGTCGCTCACGCCTCTTTGGGAATGACCCAGCACTTCAAGCCCCTCTATATTCTTGTCATCAAGCACCTTGATGAGCGTGAGCGCCTGCCGCAGTTGCTCAGTGGGAAATTGTTTGGCGAACTCACGATCTTCGGCCGGTACTTCCGTGCTGCCGCCCTCGCGAGGATGGTTGATCCCGAGCGTTCGGCGGTCGGCTTTTACGAACTCGCGGATAACGTATTCGTAGGTGTCTATCGGCACGAGGGTGGAGGGGTCAAGCATGATGGGAGGCTTTTCAGGCGGAGTCTTCGGCGACACATCCACCACCTCAGCTACGCCGCCGCCCCCTACGTCGACATTCTCACGTTCGGCGAACTGGCGAGTGAACCAATCTTGCCGCTTTTCAATCCCTTTTTCTAGCATACGCCTTGATTAGCATATTATATACACCGTGTACTGGTTAGATTACTCACCCCGCTCCTCCTTTTCCCACTTCTTACGCATGTAAAAACTGAAGACATAGTATGCGGAGCCGAAAAGCGCTATGACCCCGACCGCATAACCAATGTCCTGCACGATACGCGTGCTATTGGGGAGCGACGTGCCGAATAAATATCCGAGAGCGAGTAGCGTCCAAAACTGCGCGACAGCGACGACGGCACCCCATCCGAAAAACTTGCGCAACGGCATCCGCACCGTTCCCGCAAGCACAACGAAGCTCGCTGCGATACCGTACGACAGCTTGCCGAGGAACATTGTCTTACCCGCGTGCTTCTCCCATATTTCACGTACATGCTCAAGGTGACCCTCATCCACGCCGAGTTTTTTGAGTATATGTCGTGTGACTCGCCAGTCCCTGCCCCAATAGCCGAGTGCGTAATAGAATGCGTCTTTTGCCATGTCTAGGAGGAAGAAGAAAATCGCAAGCACATAAACATTGAAATATCCCAGACTTGCAAGCGTTCCCGACGCGAATGCGACTAGTGGCCCCTCAAAGACAGACAAAGGGACGAGTATCCAATAACGGTACTCTACGATAAGTGTTGTTATGTGGTCCGGGCTCATGACGCAGATGTATTTGTTATCGCCAGAAGAAATACCACGAAAGCAGCGCGACGATGACGCCAGCTACATATCCTGCAGGGACTATCTTACGTCCGCCTATCTTGACCCAAGGGTAGTAATCGGAGAATTCCGTGAACCACTCGCCGAACCTCACTACGGGGTTTACCAAGTACCAAGTGAAATCTTCCAGTATCAGGCCGATCATGTACGCACTTAAGATAATCCCGAAAAGTTGCAAATTCCACCCCGTAAACACGAACGGCAGTGCGAGCAACAGGGGATACATGACCCAAAAAAGTGCAAAATGATAGCCGGTGAGCACGAACGAGCCTATCCGGATTTTCCAGCCGAGCTTCCCTTTATCCCAAGGATTCCTTCCCTCCACATACGCCTCCCAAAACCCGGAAGCTATCATTGCCGCCCATATTATGAGAAATACGAGGAATGTTTGCAGCGCAGTCGGATCCTCTACCATTCAAAAAGCTTATCACGAGGATGTATATCCGTGGTACGGAGCTCGCCAGCATCGCGTGTAGTATGATTATTGGTAATGGAAATATACGGGACATCTCCGCTGCATCGCCATTCGCAACCGCACCGCGAGCTTGCGAGGCGATACCGGCACTATTTCAGCCGGAGCGATTTCCGCACGGCGACGGCGCTCTCCGGTGTGCTTTTCGCTCTGAGTGTCGTCGCGTCATTCTTCGCAATCCGCTATGCCACCGAGCGCGCGAGCAATTCCGTGACCGACATAATCCTCTCAAATGTGCCGGCGATGGATGTGGACGGGCTTTTCGTCTGGGGGACGGTATTCCTCATCGCCTTTATCACGCTCCTTCTCCTTGCGCACCCCAAGCGCGTCCCTTTCACTCTCAATTGTCTCGCGCTCTTCTATTTCATTCGCTCTGCTTTCGTTTCCCTCACGCACATAGGCCCCTTCCCGCTACAGAGCGAGAATGCATACGACCTCGGCCACTTCATCAGTACGTTTCTCTTTAGCAGCGACCTTTTCTTCTCGGCTCACACCGGAGTGCCGTTCCTGCTCGCGCTTATTTTTTGGCGCGAGAAAGCGGCGCGCAACATATTTCTGGCGTGGTCGGTATATATGGCGACCGTCGTGCTGCTCGGCCACTACCACTACTCCATAGACGTCGCCTCGGCATTCTTCATCACATACACCATATATGTGCTCGGCGGCTACCTTTTCCCGAAATCTTACGCGCTCTTCCTACACGATCCGCCTCTCGCAGAAGATGCTTGAGGAATGCGTGGGTGGGCATATACTTCACGGATGGAAGATACGGAGCTGCGGCAGAAGCTGGATGCGATGGAGGCGCAGATTGCCCGTGTGGAGAAGACGACGCGGCGCATATACCGGTTTTTTCTCGTCATGGTCGTCGTCTCCGTCGTCGCTTTCGCGCTGCCTCTTATAGGGCTTCTTTTCGCCATCCCCACATTACTGTCCACATACGCGACCATCGGTAATATTTGACCTTCTGTATCGTCAGGTATAATTACTCCTCCATGGACCAACAAACCGCTGACAAATTAATACAAGCGACAGACTGGATGCGAAAAGCCGGCGTAGCGGCCCTAGGCATGCTCGCGCTCTTCCTCCTCGTGGGGACGGCGAGCGAGCTCAAGAGCTACCGCTATATCGGAAGCGGCGTTACCGCGACCAACACGATCAACGTCTCCGGAGAAGGGGAAGTCTTCGCCGTCCCCGACACGGCGACTTTCAGCGTGACGATACGCGAGGAGGCGAAAGAGGTCGCTGATGCGCAGGACGCCGCTACCGAGAAATCCAATGCGGTAATCGCCTATCTCAAGGGTGAAGGCATTGAAGAAAAAGACATAAAGACGACCGATTACAACGTCTACCCGCAGTACGACTACATCCGATCGGTGTGCTCCGAAGTGGGGTACTGCCCGCCGGGGCGTCAGGAGCTCCGCGGATTTGAGGTGAGCCAGACCCTGATGATAAAAGTGCGCGACACGGAAAAAGCCGGAGGACTGCTCTCCGGCGTCGGCTCGCGCGGCGCCTCTCAAGTATCGGGTCTCTCCTTCACGATAGACGACGAGGACGCGCTCAAAGCGGAAGCGCGGGGCAAGGCAATAGACGATGCGCAGGCGAAGGCCAATGAGCTCGCGGAGCAGCTCGGCGTCTCGCTCGTGCGCGTCGTCGGCTTCTACGAGAACGAGGGCGGCTACCCCATGCCGTATGCTTATGGCATGGGCGGCGATGCTATGGCGGTGCGCGCCGAATCGGCGCAAGCCGCTCCGGATATCCCCGCCGGAGAGAACAAAATCGTCTCAAATGTCAGCGTTACATACGAGATACGCTAGGCTCTATTTCTAGGCGATAATAGCAGCCCCGCCTTCGGCGGGGCCGCTTGACTTTTGCGGCATAGCCAACTATATTGACTTCAAGCCCCGAGAGGGGTTTTTAAAATGGCAGAATTCGGGGTTTATTGGTAACTGCTTTCTGTCTGCTCGTAGCTCATCTATATGGCAGGATTCGGACAATATTTGAAAGACACTCGGAGCGAGCTGCGGCACGTGGCATGGCCCACGCGCACGCAGACGCTCGTCTACACCATTCTGGTCGCCGCGATATCAATAGTCGTGGCGCTGTATCTGGGACTCTTTGACTTCCTGTTCACGAGCGGACTCTCCAGAGTGCTTGAGGTCTTGCCGTCCTACGACCCCAACGCCATTACAATCACGCAGGAGCCGGCCGACTCGGCCGCCCCGACGGACACTCCGGCGGAGGGCGCAAGCGACACTACGGCAGAACCCGCTCCGACGTTTGACATCCCCGGCGCGCCGTCCGGCCAATAATTCCTGCGCACTATTCATTATGAAGCAAACACACGGAGAAGAGCGGCACTGGTACGCGGTACACACGTACTCCGGCTATGAGGATGCCGTGGCGCGCAACCTGCGCCAGCGCATAGAGTCTTTCGGTATGGGAGAGAAGATATTTCAGGTGGTGGTCCCTACGGAGAAGAAGATAAAGATAAAGAACGGCCGCAAGACGGAAGTGCGCGAGAAGATATTTCCCGGCTACGTGCTGGTGGATATGATAGCCTCCGACGACGCGTGGAGTGTTGTGCGCAACACACCGCAGGTCACCGGCTTCGTCGGCACGGCAAATCAGGCCGTCCCTCTGGAGCCGCAGGAGGTGGAGAAACTATTGAAGCGCGCTTCCGGCGACGTGGTGCGCCACGCCATTGACCTATCCGCGGGCGACGCCGTAACGATAATAGACGGCCCTTTCAAGGACCTTGAAGGCAAGGTGGGGGAGGTGGACGAAGAGCGCGGAAAGGTCAAGGTATTGGTCCCTATGTTCGGCCGCGAGACCCCCGTGGAGCTGGAGGCCGACCAGGTACAAAGGGTTTAGAAAAATAAGGAGCTTGCGACTATATTTTTCTTAACCCCGTTAAATCCTTTCAAATTGGTATGTACTTTTACACCTACGTGCTTAGGTCGGGTAAAGATGGCAAGTTCTACACCGGATGCAGCGATAATTTGAAAGGACGATTTGAGGCGCACAGTCGCGGACGCGTGCCTTCAACCAAGTCTAGACGTCCGCTCGAACTTGTGTACTATGAGGCCTGTCGTGACCGCAAGGACGCTCGCCACCGAGAGTCATATTTGAAGACCCATCACGGCAAGATGTTTTTGCACAATCGCCTCAAATCGTATTTAACAGGGTGTAAAAATCTCTAATTCGCTACGCTCATAAGAGCTTCTAACATGGCAAAAGAAGTAACCAAAATAATCAAGCTTCAGATAGCCGCGGGGCAAGCGACGCCCGCGCCGCCCGTGGGTACGGCGCTCGGTCCCGCTGGAGTCAACATCGGCGAATTCGTCAACCAGTTCAATTCTCAGACGAAAGAGATGGCCGGCTCTATCGTGCCCGTCGTGATGACGGTCTACAAGGACCGCACGTTCTCTTTTATCGTCAAGAAGCCGCCGGCCTCTCGCCTGATACTCAAAGCGCTCGGATTGGAGAAGGGTTCGCAGAAGGCGCAGAGCAAGGTGGGCAAACTGACCAACCAGCAGCTGGAGGATATCGCGAAAGAAAAGATGGAAGACCTCAATGCGCCCGATACCACCGCAGCCAAGAAGATAATCGCAGGCACTGCCCGAAGCATGGGGATAGACTCGGAGCTTTAGCGTTTCATCGTTGTTAAGTCCTCCCCCGCACCCCTTTTGGGGTCGGGAATTTTTTGCTAAAAATTCCCTGCGCTTCGCACCGTCGTGCTGCAGACACCCCAAAAGGGGTGCGGGGGAGGACTTCAGTGTTGGCTCGACGTGGCCGCAAAAGCGGGGGATACTACACCTCATGAAAAGGGGCGTGTTTATCGTGATAGACGGCATGGACGGCTCCGGAAAGAGTACGGAGGTAAGATTGCTGCGAAAAGATCTGCGGGGAACGCCTGCGCTTTTTACGCACGAGCCTGGCGGCACGCCGCACGCGGAGAAGATACGCGAAGTGCTGCTCACGCACAAAGCAGGCAGGCGCGACGCATTTATGGACTTCTTTCTCTTCTGGGCGGCGCGCGTCGCGCATATGCGCGAGGCTATAATTCCCGCGCTAAAGGCGGGAAAGGTAGTTGTGACAGACCGATTTGATTCATCCACCTACGCATTCCAAGTGCGCGCCGAGAAGCACTCCGAGCTTGAGCGGCCTTTTTGGGAGTGTCGCAAGGCGGTCTTGGGCAAATATACGCCGGATGCGTACATCATTCTGGATCTGCCGGCGGCCGCCTCCGCGCGCCGAAGGCGCGCCGACCGCTCAAAAAAGCTCACCACTTTTGACAAGCAAAATATTCGCTACCACGAGCGCGTGCGCGCCGGATTCAAAAAATTCAAACCGGATTCGGAGATGCACTTCGTCAACGCAAACCGCGACGTGGCCGACGTGCACGCCGACGTCCGGCGCATAGTGCAGCGCTTACTCGCGAAGCGACAATGAGATAGCGATTCGTCCGGCCATTCGCTCTATCCCAATACTTAGAAAAAATATGAAGTATTGGGATTATGGCGAGTTTTACAGGTCGGTTCCGGAGCGTATCGCAGGGGAAAGACCCGCGATCATGCATGCGGTGTCGGAGAAAGGCAAAACGGAGTAAGATAGGCAGATATGGGAGTTGCCGGTGTATTACGCAGCGAGCTGTCAAAAGCGCTAAAAAGCCTAAGCCTATCCGTCGCGCCGGAAGACGTGCCTCTTGAGCATCCTTCGGAGCTACAAAACGGCGACTATTCCAGCGGCGCCGCTATGCAGTACACCAAAGAGGCCGGTATCGCACCTCGCGCTCTCGCCGAGAAAATAGCCGAGGCGCTGGGTGTCGTGGAAGGAATTGCAAAGATAGAAGTCGCAGGCGCGGGATTCATCAATTTCTATCTCGCGCCGCAGGCACTCGCCGCATCGCTCAAGAAGGCGTGCAGCGAAGGGAAGTGGGGATCCAACTCCGACCTCGCGGGGAAAAAGATAATGGTGGAGTACACCGACCCCAATCCCTTCAAGGAATTTCACATTGGCCACCTGATGAGCAATGCGATAGGCGAATCGCTCGCGCGCCTTCTGGAATTTTCCGGCGCGGAAGTGAAGCGCGCCAATTATCAGGGAGATATAGGACCGCACGTCGCCAAGGCGATATGGGGGTTGAGAAAACTCGGCCTTGATGCCAGTCTTCCTGTTTCTCTCGGCAAAG
>JANLHO010000029.1 GCA_024654485.1 Patescibacteria group bacterium
CTATCTCAACCGAGCAGTAAAAAAAGGCGAGGTCATCACACAGGACATGCTCATCCTCCTGCGCCCCGATGTCGGCATCTCGGCTCCCGCATACGAGCAATTGGCTGGCAAAAAGGCCGGCGAAGACTTGTCCGCGCGGCTACCACTCAAGCTTGAGGGTGACGCTGTCCTCCGCTTCCATCCGGAGGACGCGCGTACGATGTATGCCGAGCCCGACGACAAAGGGTTCGTTGAGGTGCTTACCCGTGACGCGATTTTTGTATGAAGCGGACAAGAAAAGCCATAATCAGTATTGCCGCAGGCGGCTCACAGGAGAGGTTATTGCAGCAGATACGGAAACGCGGGTTCGCCGCAATCGGCGTTGACAGGAACCGCAAGGCTACCGGTTTCAAATACTGCGATGCGCGCGTCGTGGCGAGCACGCATTATGCCGCATCGGTCATAAAAAAGCTGGAGAAGCTGAAAAGTTCATGGGATTTTTCAGGTATCGTCGTCCAGAGCTCGGGCGAGGCGACAGTAACGGCCGCAAAGGTAGCGCGGCATTTCGACTTGAGATACGTCGCGCCTGATGTCGCCGATATCGTCGTTCACAAGGATCGCCTGATGAAAGAACTGCACAAACGCGGCGTCCCCGCGCCGAAAGCGGCGGTCATCTCAAAAGGTGCCCGCATAAAAATAGGTTTCCCTCCGCCGTATTTCGTCAAACCGTCGCTTTCATTCCGAAGCCACTCCGGCATGTCCGTAGTTGAGAGTGCCGCAGAATTGCAGTCCGCCGTGCGATGCGCGATAGCCGAAAGCAGCGAAGGGAAGGCGAACGTGGAGCAATTTATTCATGGAGTTGATATTCTTACGATAGACTGGGTCAGCGATGGGAAGCTCACACACGTCGCTACTATTGAAGAGCTCAATTCCGGTCCGCCGCATTACTACGGCCTAGGATGGCGTATACCTGCCAACCGCGCCGCCGAAGAAGCCGCCGCGCAGCTCCAGAAGCGGTACATAAAAGCACTCGGCATAGACAACGCGCTCGTGGAGACCGCCATGAAATATGATGGCAAACGCGCACGTATGTACGAGGGAGGGCTGGATTTGGGCGGGGACGGCGTACCGGAGGTATTGCTGCCCATGAGCATACGCTACGACCTTATTGATAACGGCATTTCACTTGCGGTGGAAAATAGTCCGCAAGTCCCGACCGCGCGTCCGATACCGACATACCTGCGATTTTTGCTGCGCTCCGACATCAAAAAAGGCGGAAAGAATATATATACTCGCATACGCACACGCTTCGGCGGCGCGCGCGTGGATTTCAAGGGGCTTATTGATTCCATGGATAATGAGACGCGAGCGGGAGCCGTCGTCTTCCGCGCGAAAACCGTTACAGCATTGCGCAAGCGCACCGATGCATTTGAAAAATGGCTCAAAGACCTATGACGAAACTGCTATTTTTAGGCTGCAACACCGACCAGCTCCCGTATCTCAAGGTGGCTAAGGACAAGGGCTACGAGGTCGTTGCGACGGACATGAATGAAGAGGCACCGGGCGCGCAACTAGCCGATAGCTTCCACAAGGTTGGCTACGAGGATGAAAAGGGGCTAACGGCGGTCGGGAGTGAAGAGCATTTCACCGCAGGCGACAAAGTGTTTACCGCCGCGAGCCAGTTCGCGTACCTCGGCGCAAGCTCATTCGCGGAGCATTTCAGTATCCCGTTCATCCCACACGAGAGCATACTAACGTGCCTAGACAAGACGCGCCTCTATCCACTCTTTGAGCGGTATGGGCTTGCGGTCCCCGAATGGCACATCCTTGAAAAGAACGGCATTCCGGCGGCGCTCAAAGAATTCGGCACTATGTATGTGAAATCCGATTTTGGGAAATCTCCGAACTACTGTTTCAGAGTTTCTGACGATGCGTCCCTGCCCGCTCTTCCGAAAGAACACGACCGCTATTTCCGGAAGTCATTCATCGTACAGAAAGAGATTAAAGGCGCGCACTACAGAGTGAATTGGGTCAGGGGAGCGCTCTATGCATTTCGCAAAGAGACGGATGAGGTGAGCCATCCGGCCCCAGATTTTGCTCTGGACAATAATACTCGCGCAAACTTATCGCGCATGCTTGAAGGGCAAGGCCTCGCCTCGCACCTAGTGAAATTTGACATAATCGTTGCGGACGGCACTACTTACTTCTTGGACATCGGGCTTGAGCCGCCCATGCGCCTAGGCCTCTACCTCTCGCATTGCGGGTATGATTTCCCGCGCCTCTATCTTGAACATCTCGTGGAAGGGAAGATAGGGTATCCCAATCCAAAATCCCTACCGACAGATCTTACGATACGTGGCCGCGCGGTATCATAATGCTATGAATTTCAAAGAGGCAATCGCACGGCATGTTCCCGATACCGAGATACACCTTCTGGCACTTTTGGGAAGCCGTATGCTCGGGGTAGCTCATGACGATTCTGATTACGATTATTTCGGGTTGCATGCCGGTAAGAAGGCGAAAATATGCTACACCCTGCGTGGAGACGGCGTCCGGGAGTATACGTTCTTTTCTTTTGACGAATGTACGCGCCTACTCTCCGAAGGAGAGCCGGAAGAATTCTATCAAGCGCTTTCTTTGTTGCATGCTCCTACGTATGACGTGAAAACGTCTGAAGCCGATGCGTTTCTTGAGCGGGTTCGCACATCGGTATCAACCAACCGTATTCTTGACACATTGACGAAATACGCCTCGTTGGAGCTAACGAAGGAGACGCCGAAAGGGGAACGCACTGCCCATATAATTTCGCTCATATGCGCCGATGTGCGTGCGACCGGACATGTCATGCTCCCGCCTACAAAGCGGTCGCTTCAATAACTACGGGGCGCGTGCTATTATGCCGGACGACTCCCGAGAGCACCCAGAATAAGGGCGGGATCGGAGCTTGCCGTTTGTATGAAATCAGCTTCAAAAAAAGCCTCCTCCAAAACCATTAAATTGTCGGACTACGTCGCAGAGTTCTTGGTGCGGCACGGCATAGAGCAATCATTCGTGTTCACGGGCGGCGCCATCTCGCATATATTGGATTCCATCTTCACGCGCCACTTGCGCGATGGCGACATGAACGAGCCAATTTGTGTGATGCACGAGCAGGCCGGCTCCATGGCACTTGATGCGTACACTCGCGCGACGGGCAAGATCGGCGTCATGGCCGTCACGAGCGGTCCGGGCGCGACGAATCTTCTGACGGGGATCGCGTGCTCGTATTACGATTCAATCCCCGGATTGTACTTCACGGGACAGGTCGCCGTGCCGGAATACAAGGGCAAGAGCAAGCAGCGTCAGGTAGGTTTTCAGGAGACGGATATCGTGACGCTCGCGAAACCTCTGGTCAAATATTCCGCCATGGTAACGAGGCCGGAAGATATACGGTATGAGCTTGAGAAGGCTCTCCACCTCGCGACGGAAGGAAGACCGGGGCCGGTCCTTCTGGATCTTCCCATGGATATTCAGCAGGTGCAGATAGACCCCAAGAAGCTCCGGTCCTACAAACTGCCTACGAAGCGCAGAAAGTCCATCAAAAAGCAGGTGAATACCGCGGCTAAATGGCTCCGCGCGGCAAAGCGCCCGATGATAATAACCGGCGGCGGGGTGCGCATTGCGGATGCGGCAAAGGAGCTTAGAGAGCTTGCCGAGCTGTGCGACATGCCCGTCGGGGCGACGTACAATGGCGTGGACACGTTCCCGCACGACGATCATCGCTATGTGGGCATACTCGGTTCTATGGGGAATCGCGGAACGAATCTGTGCCTCGCGGAAAGTGATATGGTGCTTGCGGTAGGCTCGCGGCTTACGCTGCGCCAGGTGCGCTCCAAACCAAAAGAGTTCGTCTCCGGCAAGAAACTCGTCCATGTGGACATTGATGCCCATGAATTGAACCAGCGCGTCCGCTCCGACCTTGCTATCGTCGCCGATGCGAAAGAATTTCTCACCATGCTCATTGAGGTACTGCGACAGGACGACTGCCCGCGCTTTTCCAAATGGTCAGTGAAAGCACGGCGGCTCTTTACTGGAAACCCGGCATGCAAACCGGAATACTCGCGTAAGAAGCGGCCCGTCAATCCGTATGTATTCA
Organism: Patescibacteria group bacterium; assembly: GCA_024654485.1. Lineage (GTDB taxonomy): Bacteria > Patescibacteriota > Minisyncoccia > Phycocordibacterales > UBA2100 > UBA10103. Next base: position 4,115 of record JANLHO010000029.1, read on the forward strand.
TAAAAGCGCTTTCCGGACAAATGGCGGACAACGACATCCTTATCGGCGATTGCGGCCAAAGCCTTATTTTTACGTATCAGGCGGCGATAGTGCGCGGAGAGCAGCAGCTATTCACGGCGGGAGCGCACTCGCCCATGGGGTACTCGCTGCCGGCAGCGATAGGACCCGCGGCGGTGTATCGTGAGGGCTCCCCGCGCATCATCTGCACGATAGGAGATGGCAGCACCCAGCTGAACATTCAGGAGCTGCAGACGATACACTCCTACGATCTTCCTATCAAGATATTCATCACGAATAACCACGCTTACGGCGCCATTCAGGATTATCAGGACGCGAAGCTTGAAGGGCGCCACTTCGCATCCGCCCCCGGTCACGGGTATGAACCGCCCGACATCCTTGCGATAGCGCGCGCATACAAGATACCGACCGCATCCATCACGTCGCATCAAAATCTAGAAAAGCAAATAAAGGATGTTCTAAACACCAAAGGCCCTGTTGTGTGCGATGTGGACATGGGCTCGCGGACTCCCGTTACACTCGACCCGTAACGCGGCGTACTGTAAAGTTGCGAGATGAAACAATTGTCGGACATTGCGAACGACCTTACGGGCCAGCCCATGTTTGGCCTGATGGCCAAGGCCCAGGAGATGGAGAGGGCTGGGAGAAAAATAATTCATTTTGAGATAGGAGATCCGGATTTCAACACACCGGCGCATGTTATTGAAGCGGCAAAAGACGCGCTGGACGCGAATCTTACCCACTACACGAATTCCATGGGATTGCGCGAGTTTCGCGAGGCTGTAGTGGACTACACCGAGACGAACTGGGGGTTCAGACCGTCCATTGAACAGGTGCTGATATCGCCCGCGAACGCCGCGATTGATTTCCTGGCGCGCTGTGTCGCGAATCCCGGTGATGAGATAATCTATCCCGATCCGGGTTTCCCGACGTATTACTCGGTCGTGCACTACAACGGAATGGTACCGGTACCGGTACAACTCAAAGAGGCGAACGAGTTCCGGCTGGATCCGCGCGACGTAGCGGAGAAGATAACTGACAAGACGCGACTTATTATAATGAACAGCCCGTCAAATCCCACCGGTTCCGTCATGACCAAAGAAGAGGTCATAGGGATGGCGCATCTTGCCAAAGAGCGCGATGCGTACCTTTTGAGCGACGAGATCTACTTCAAGGTCACGTATGGTAAAACACACTACTCTCCGTCGGCTCTTGATAAGTGTGAAGAGAGAACGATTATTCTCGGCAGCCTGTCAAAAATATATTCCATGACGGGGTGGCGGCTCGGATACGCCATCGGACCCGAGGCGCTCATCAAAAAGATGGGACTGCTTCTTGAGACCATTCTTTCTTGCTTGCCCGCTTTCACTCAGCTCGGCGGCGTTGCCGCACTTACGGGCGACCACAGGTTTCTCTCCAGACGCATGTCTATTCTTCAGGAGCGCCGCGACGCGCTGGTAGAAGGCCTGAACGCGCTTCCCGGCGTATCATGCGTTGTGCCGGACGGCGCGTTCTACGTTTTGCCGAATATCAGCAAAACCGGCCTGACGCCGGAGGAGTATTCCGAGAAACTGCTTGAAAAAGCGGGCGTATGCGTTCTTCCGGGCAGCTGCTTCGGCACGTTCGGCGGGGAATTCGTCAGGCTTTCCTACGGAAGTGCATCGGTGGATGTCATACAGGAGGCATTGGCGAAGATGAAAGAATTTCACGATACACTGTAAACATATCGTATGAAGCATACCGCATTGGTGACTGGTGGAAGTCGCGGGATAGGCAAGGCTATCGCGCTTGCACTGGCGTACGAGGGCATGCCCGTCGCATTGACATACAACGATAAGGAGAAAGAAGCGCATGCTGTTGTCAAAGAAATAGAGAAGATCGGCAGCAGCGCGGTGGCGGTACGACTTGACCAAGGCGACAGGGAAAGCGTGCGGAGGGCCGTAGAGGAGGCGCGTGAACGTCTTGGTCCCATAGCGGTACTTGTAAACAATGCCGGAATTGCGCAAAAGAAGCCGTTTGAGGAGATAACCGATGACGATTGGGACGCTATGATGGCGGTGAACCTACGTGGTCCATTTTCTTTGTGCCAAGAGGTCTTGCCAGATATGGTAAAGAGCAAGTGGGGAAGAATCGTGAACATATCCTCCATCGGCGGTCAGTGGGGAGGCGTACACCAAGTTCACTACGCAGCCGCCAAAGCAGGGCTCATAAACCTGACGCGCTCGCTCGCACGACTATACTCCAAGCATGGCATTACGGTGAATGCGGTCGCTCCGGAATGGATAGCCACGGACCAGATGAAAAAAGACATGGGATATGATTTTGACTCCATTGATTTCTCAAACGTGCCAGTAGGGCGCGCCGGCACGCCGGAAGAGGTTGCGAGCACCGTCGCATTCCTGTGCTCGGAAGGGGCGTCGTACATCTCCGGACAGACCGTCAACGTGAACGGCGGCGTGTATTTTGGTTGATAGTCCGCTATAGTCGTTAGCGCCATGTCAGACTCCTATCTCATCGTTCTCGGCGCGGGACCCCATCAGGCGCCGGTGTACCGCACGGCGTCCCGACTTGGGCTCAAGACGCTTGCGCTTGATTACAACTATAAAGCGGAGGCCATCCCGCTTGCTGACGACTTCACACAAGTAAGCGTAAACAACCGCAACGCGGAGGAATGCATCGCGAAATTGAGAGAGCGAGGCCTGTCGTACGCAGGCGTCATTGCATCAGGAATAGAAGCTTCACCGCTCGCGAGCGCGATAGCCGATGCATTCGGTCTGGTATGGGCATCGGAGAAAACCGCATACGACACCACAAATAAATGCGCGCGATCGGAAATGTTGCAAAAGGCGGGAATTCCTATTCCTAGATTTGAGATAATAAATAATCCGGCCCTCCCCTCAATGGCGTTCCCTTTTGTCGTCAAACCGTCGGACAGTTCCGGTTCGCGCGGCGTGCGTATCGTACGCACCGAAGATGAATGGGAGGATGCATACAATGAAGCCCTGTCTCTTTCAAGCGACGGATGGGTCGTCGTGGAGGAATTTCTGCAGGGAGATGAAATATCCATTGAGGGATTTGTCCTTGACGGAGAGATGATGATAAACGGCTTTTCGGATCGCAACTTCATCTCCGGCTACGAGCCGTACTTCATGGAAGACGGAAGCACAAGTCCCAGCCGACTCCCTCCGCGAATAGTTGCAGAAGCGAAGGCGCTGTTCGCCCGCGCAGCCAAGGCCCTAGGGATAACGACGGGTCCCTCCAAGGGCGATCTGCTCGTCACAAAAGAGGGTATCAAAGTACTTGAGATAACCTCCCGCTTGAGCCCCCTCTTCCCGATGACCGCCCCGTACACGACCGGCAAGGATCCGTTGGAAGCAACGATACGATGGGCTACTAGGATGGACGTTCCACGCGCATTACTTGAGCCGAAATTCAATAAGGCGATGGCGCATCGGTATTTCTTCCACCAGCCGGGGAAAGTAACGGCCGTAGAGGGGCTGGATGGGCTGGAAGACCTGCCGGGGGTGAAGGTCGTCGTTCACTTGCAAGAATTTGCTGTCGGAGACGTGCTGACCCCTCCGAGCTACATAAATCGCCTGTTCTACATCGCCACGGTCGCCGAAGACCGAGATACCGCCGTCGCGCAGGCGGAAGATGCCCTCAAAACCGTGCGCATTACCGTGGAGTCGGTATAAGATAGGAGTTATGTCGCGACTCAACGTATACGCGGTCTTCTACCTGAATCTGATGTTCTCCTCTCTCTCGGTGGAGGACAGGCCGACCGTCATCAAGAAGTGCTACTGGCCGCTCTTGGAGCTTATCGCAGACGGATACCCGCTTGCACTTCAGCCTTCCGGCGTAACGCTGGAGGCGATACAGGAGCTTGACCCCGCATGGATAGAGCGCCTGAAAACTTTGCTCGCGGAGAAAAAGTGCGAACTAGTAGGTGACGGCTACTCGCACATCATAGCCCCGCTTGCTCCAGCAGATGTGAACCGCTACAACCAAAAGCTTGGCCGCGACATATACCGGAAAATGCTCAATGCGGAACCGGAAGTTGCGACCGTTACAGAGATGGTGTACTCGTCCGGCATTGTAGAGCATTACGCGGATGCCGGCTATAAGGCGCTCATGATGGAGTGGAACAATCCGCGTCAGTATCATCCAGAATGGGATAAATCGTGGCGATATCATCGGCAACGCGTGAATACGGCAAGCGGCCGTGAGGTAGCACTTCTCTGGATGGATACGATAGCGTTCCAGAAATTCCAACGGTACACGCATGGCGAACTGGACATGGATGGCTATATGTCATATCTGCTTGACCAAAAGCAGAAGTCATTGCAGCAAGGGTCTCTCTGCATATATGCGAGCGACGCCGAGGTTTTTGATTTCCGACCGGGTCGGTATAGCACCGAAGGCGCGGTGCATGGAGAGGGTGAGTGGAGCAGGATACGGGCGCTGCTTGATGCTTTGTCACAACATTCCGAATTTAGCTTAGCGCTGCCGTCCGAGATTCTTGCGATGCCGCGGTCGGATCTTTCGGATAATCTGCTGCAGCTCCAAAGCCCCGAGCAGCCGATACCCGTCAAGAAGCAGGAGAAGTACAATCTGACGCGCTGGTCGGTTACCGGACGGGATTCCATCGGCATCAATACGCTTTGCTATCGCATCTATGAGCTTCTTCGCCCTCACCCGGAGTCTCCTTTGTGGAAAGACCTCTGCTATGCATGGGGGAGCGATTTCCGCACCCACATCGGAGAGGAGAGATTTGCCGCATGCTGTGCCTTGCTTGATGATCTCGTGCGGAAAGCGGAAGCACTCGGCCCTCGTCGTGAGCCGAGAGTGCAGACGGGCGGCGCCATCAAGGTATCGCGCGAGGGAAATCTTCTGCATTGCGAGAGAGGGAAATTGAACGTCACGCTCAACATTCGGCGCGGACTCGCGATAGACTCCCTTGTCTTTTCTGACATCTCCTCTCGTCCGCTCGTGCGCACGCTCCCGCATGGATATTATGAGGACGTGACCCTCGCCGCCGATTTTTACTCGGGCAACACGACGGTAGACATTCCTGCGACGCAGCGTGTAACTGATTTGGGACCGGCAGACGTAACGATAGATGAGAAAAATGGCCGTATCACGGGCGTCGTCAAAACACCGGCGGGGGACATCATGAAGACCATCACGCTCCTGCCCGATACGAACTCTCTGCGAATAGAGTACGATTTTGATCTTGCTCTGAAATATCCGCTCTCATTCCGCACCGGTATCGTCGCTATGAATCCGGAAGCATTTGAGCGCGACTCGCTTTTTTACCGCTGTCACAACGGCGGTCGGGAAGCCGAGAAGTTCTTACTCAAAGATGTTGTGAACATATCTCCAGACCCGCTGTCGCTCCTTGTTTCGGCGCGAACGGCGCTGGGGAATACGACCGGTGTCTTTGATATGGGCGACGCCTCAAAGTATATCCGCATACGCACCGAGCCGTCCGAGCTCGCTACCGTACCTATCCTCACTTACAGGCGGGCGGGGGAGACGTTCTTCTACCGCGTAGCGCAGACGCTTGCGGAGGTAGACGATACCGGCAAGGTGCGTCGTGACACACCCGTCCCGCATTTCAAGTTCGGTATGGAAATTTCCGCAGTTCGCGAGCGGTGAATAATGTAGAGACCTCCCTAAAATTCAGACCTTGGGCGTCAGTTTTCAGCGGTGGTCGGTTTGTGGGCACTGTCGGTGCAGTCACATTCCAGTAATGGCTCTCCGTGCTTTGGACACGTTTCCGCTTGGCAAGTGCCGGGTGTGTCGGAAACGCCGTCGCATCCGCCCGTGCAAATATAATGCTTCATACATGGGTATTGTCGCGCAAATGGGCGATTATTGCTAGTATTCGTCGCATATGGCCGTACCGGGCGTGGGCACTATGCGTATAATCCGCGAAGCATTCCGCGGATATTGGCCCTCTATCGGGCTTTTGACCATCCTCGGCATTCTGGGCGCTGCCTTGGACGGTCTCGGTATCAACGCCATCATCCCGCTCATATCGTTCCTTATCGGGCAGACGGGCTTGCCGACGGATGGCATATCGCAGGCGATGGCGACTGCCTTCGGATTTTTCGGGGTGCCGTTCACCTTCAGATACGTGGTTATTTTCGTGGGGCTTCTTTTTTTGGGACGCTCGGTTACGCTCGCGGTCTTCACCTATGTGCGTGGACGCGTCAACGCTGGCTACATGGCGCGCGAGATAGGCGAGCTTTTCCGTGGGACGCTTCTCGCGACGTGGCCTTTTATGAGTCGGCAAAAGGCCGGCTACGTGCAGAATTCAATTCTGTGGGACGCGAAGCGCTCCACGCAGCTTCTGGACGGTATCACGCAATTCATCCAGTCGTCTACGGGCGCTCTCATATACCTCGCCATAGCGATCAACATCAACGCGGTGGTCACGCTCATCATGCTCGTGGCGGGTATCATTTTCCTCTTTATATTCCGCCCGCTAATTCAAAAGACCCGCATCTATGCCAACGACACGAGTGCGGCGGAAAAATCGCTCGCGCACCTGATAGGAGAGCACCTCGGAGGATTCAAAGCGGTCAAGGCATCCGGCGTCGCATCTCGCGTCGCCAAAAAGGGAGAGCAGTATGTAACGCGTCTGCATGACGCATATTGGAAGACCATATTCGTGCAGTCCTTGGGAGGAGTTTTCCTTCAGCCGATATCATTTATTTTCGTTATCGGTGTCTTCGCATACTCGTACTACACCGGCTCGTTCAATATAGCCGCGTTCGCGGCGACACTGTATCTCATCCAGAAGATATTCGTGTACTTCATCTCCACGCAGTCCTCTCTGCACAACGTCATTCAGTTCGTGCCCTTCGCGGAAAACATCCTGCGTTTCAAAAAGGACGTCGCGGAGAATGAGGAGCGTGAGGAGGGGAAGAAGTCGTTCTCTTTCAAGAAAGAAATTGAGTTCAAAGATGTATCGCTCTCGTACAGAGGGCGCGAGCATGCGCTTTCTCACATCTCTACTAAGCTACCGCATGGCGCGATGCTCGCGCTGGTGGGGCCTTCGGGAGGCGGCAAGACCTCTTTCGCCGATGTGCTGCTGCGCCTTTTCCGTCCCACATCGGGCTCGGTGCTTCTGGACGGCGTGTCTGCGGACGACATAAAGCTCTCCGAGTGGCGGCGCAACATAGCCTATGTCGCGCAGGATGCGTTCCTCACGCACGATTCAATAGCTGACAACATCCGTTTCTACGATGAATCTATTTCCGCGAAAGCTATTGAGCAGGCGGCGCGCGCCGCGCATATATACGACGACATCATGGCTCTGCCGGAGGGTTTTGACACCGTGGTGGGTGACAGGGGCGCCACGCTCTCGGGCGGGCAGCGGCAGCGCGTGGCGCTTGCGCGCGCCTTGGCGCGCAAGCCCGCCGTCCTCGTCTTGGATGAAGTGACGAGCTCACTGGATTCGGAGCTGGAGAGGGAGATACAGCGCGTCATAGACGAGCTGCGCGGCTCCATCACGCTCGTCGTCATAGCGCACCGCATCTCTACGGTGGTGAATGCGGACCACATGGCCGTCTTGGAGAAAGGAGCCGTCATAGAACAAGGAGCGCCTTCAAAAATGCTGGAAGATCCGACCTCATATCTCTCGCGAATGCGCGCGCTCCAGCGGGGCGACATACTATGAACCCCGTTAGAAGCCAACTTTTGTCAGAAGGTGCGTCAAGGAAAAAGGAATCGCGGACAGATCATATCTCTCTATGGTAGACAAAGCTTCTAACGGGGTGAAAAAGCGCGTACTTATCGTCGGCGCAGGCACCGCCGGGCGCAAGGTCGTTTCGGAGATGCGCAAGGAATCCCGCCCCGACATCATCTTGGTAGGATTCGTGGATGATGACCCGAAGAAGCGGAAGCTAACCATAAGAGGCGCGAAGGTCCTCGGAGCGGTGCGCGACCTGCCGCGGCTCGTAAAAAAGAAGCGCGTTGATCAGGTGCTAATCTCCATGCCATCGGTGGATCGCGGGCTTGTGCAGCGCATCGCTAAAATAGTGCCGCAGGGCGTATCCGTAAAGATACTTCCGAGCATCGCCTCGGTCATCTTGGGACATGTGGATCTCTCCTATGTGCGCGACATAGACCCTTCCGACCTCATTGGCCGACCTCTCGTCAAATCCGACCAGAAATACATCTCGGATAAGGCGAAGGGTAAAACTTTTCTCGTGACGGGCGGCGCCGGCTCCATCGGGAGCGAGCTCGTGCGGCAGCTGTATGACTCAAAGGCGAAGCGCATCGTGGTCGTGGACAGCTGGGAGGAAGGCATTTTCAATATCACGGAGGAAATGGGTGAGAAGCGCGCGGGTAGGCCGGAGTTGCGCGCCTACATCGCGGACATCCGCGACAAGAGGCGAGTGGAAGATATCGTGAAGCGCTGGAAGCCCGACGTCATACTTCACGCAGCCGCCTATAAGCACGTTCCCCTCATGGAAGAGAACCCGGAAGAGGCGCGGAAGACCAACGTGCTCGGCACACGCAATATGCTGTATATCGCAGCGCGCTGCGGAGTAAAAGATTTCATCCTCATCTCCACCGACAAGGCCGTCAACCCCAAAAGCGTCATGGGGAGGACGAAACGCGATGCGGAGCTTCTGGTGAAGCGCTTCGCAAAAAAGTATCCGAGAAGAAGATCTTGCTCGGTGCGCTTCGGCAATGTCGTCAATTCTTCCGGAAGCATCGTACCTAAATTCGTGAGACAAATACGAAGCCGCTCTCCCGTCACTATCACAGACACCAGAATGACTCGGTATTTCATGTCCATTCCGGAAGCCGTATCGCTTGTGCTTCTGTCGTGGATACTCGCGAAGAACGGTCAGATACTAGTACTTGATATGGGGGAGCCGGTGAAGATAATTGATCTCGCGGTCAATCTGATACGGATGCACGGCCTGGAGCCCCATACGGACATTCCCATACGCGAGATAGGCGCGAGAAAGGGCGAGAAGATACGCGAAGAGCTCGCATACGACAAGCGCTTGCTTCGCCCGAGTGAGGACCCGCGCATATTCATCGCGGAAGATATCGCGTCATGAAAAGGACCGTGGGAAAGCGCATCGTTATTCTTTCGTATGATTTTCACGGTGCGGTCATCCACGACCGCGCGGAGATGGAGTGGAAGCTCGCTCGCGACGGACACTCCCGCGATGACTCTTTCCTCATAATCTCGTGGAGCAAGCGGCGGGAAACGATACGGCTCTCCGAGCGCATTACTGTGGAATCATTCCGCGCGTTCGCGGGGTCATTCCGGCCTCTCTACGACTTTCTGTTCATTTTCGTCGCACCGTACGTGGTCCGGCAACACGGCTGGAAGCCGGATACCATCGCCATCGCGGAGCTGCCGCTCGCCTTGGCCGCCGCCGCCGTGCGAGCATTTTCCGGCGGCTCCGTCGTCGTGCGGCTTATCGGATTGCCGCGCGAGCTCGCGCGCATGCGAAGTTTCCTGCACTTCTCGTATGCGGTGCTTGCGGAAACGCTCTTGAAGCGCATACCGGACCACTACATGGTCATCAACGAAGCCACGAGAAATTACGTGGAGCGCCTACACATCCCCGGAGAGCGCATCTCCGTAATGCCGGCGGATTCCATCGGAATAGACGGCGACATGATAAGCTCGGTCCCGCGCGGCGAAGCGCGAAAAGAGCTCGGCATTTCCGGCAAGACACCGCTCGTTTTGTCGGTCGGTCGGCTTGAACCGGAGAAAGCTTTTGACGAGCTCATCAGACTTTTTCTTGACAGCGGCACTGAAGCGAGGCTCGTCATACTCGGTGAGGGCGTTTTGCGGGCGCGCTTGGAAGAGCTTATCCGTACGAAAGGCGGCGAGGGAAAGGTGACGCTGGCGGGGCGCAAAGGACGCCGCGACGTATGGAAATACTACAAAGATGCCGATGCATTTGCGCTGGTATCAAAGACCGAAGGCATCGGACTCGTTTTCTGGGAGGCGATAGTCGCGGGGGTCCCCGTCATTGGCCGCCCCGTGGGCGGTGTGAAGGAGACGATAGGAGAGGACGGCCTTCGCGGATTTCTGTGGAAAGAGGGCGACGGCGCGGCTGTCTTCGGTGAGCGGCTCGCGCGCTGTATCGCTAAGGACGCCGAAGTGCGCGCTATGATGGAGCGCGCGAGCGCCTTCGTGCGGGAGCGGCTCGCCGAGGTTAAAAAATAACATGTGCATCATAACGACAAGCTGGGACGACGGAGACGCGCTTGATATGCGCGTCGCACAGACGCTTGATGGCTTCGGGGTGAAAGGGACATTCTACATTCCGCGCTGCTATGGTGCGCGCCGCATCTCGGAGGACGATATCCGCTCGCTCGCCAAGCGCCACGAGATTGGCTCGCACACACTGACGCATCCCGACATGACCACCATTTCGCGCGAGCAAAAGCACGCCGAGGCGGCAGGCTCTAAAGAATGGTTGGAAGGGGTTACGGGTAAGTCGGTGGAAATGTTCTGCTACCCCGGCGGGCAGTACGACGAGGAGACGATAGAAGTGGTCCGGGAGGCGGGGTACAAAGGTGCGCGTACCGCGAAAGCTCCTGTCGCCGGCTCGCCTTTTGACCCGTATCGCTTCGGCGTATCGCTCACTTTTTTCCCGCGCCCGTTCACGCGCTTTGATTATGCGCTCGCCGGATATCGTCGCTTGCTCGCGCCTATCGCGCCAGCTCTTCCGGTATTCATCTCCGGAGAGTCGTGGCAGAAATACCCGTCTTTCGGACAGCACATCATTGATATCTTTGAAGAGGCGCACCGCGATGGGGGCATCTTTCATCTGTATGGGCACTCATGGGCGAACACAAGATACGGTATGTGGCCGCTTCTTGAGCGTGTGCTCAAACACATCGGCGGACGGGAAGATTGCGAATACATGACCAACGGCGAGGTGGTAGAGCGGCTTTCAAAGCGAGAATCCGTATGACGCTCTTCCGCAAAATACGATTCATGGCAGTCGTGCTCTCCTGCACAGGTGGCTTTGTGCCGAAGGTGCGCATGCTCTCCAATGCTCTCATCAAACACCAGCGTCCGTACCGCATACGCGTGCGCGTTGCGGGGAAGTCGCGACCGATGCATCTCTCGGGCAACTCGGCCGACCTCTGGACGCTCTACGAGGTTTTTGCCCGCAGCACGTATGAGACGGGTGCCGAAGACCCGAAAAGAATAGTTGATCTCGGCGCAAACGTCGGCATCTCCGTCATGTGGTTCCGTCTTCGCTACCCCGATGCGCGCATAGTCGCCTACGAGCCGAATCCCGCTTCTTTTGCGATGCTCCGCAAGAATTTCGCGGCCGACCCGCAGGTGGAGCTGCGCGAGGAAGCTGTTGCCGGAGTGCGCGGCACGCTGACCTTCCACATGGACACCGAGAGCAGCCCCTCATCCTCGCTTGTGCACAAGACGGAGCGGACAAAAGACGTGCAAGTGCGCGCAGTAACGCTGGATGACGCGCTTGCGGGCGGGGCGGACCTTCTGAAGATAGATATAGAGGGAGCGGAATTTGACGCGCTCGCGTCTTCGGAAAAAGTGCGCGAGATACCAATCGTGACAGGCGAAGTGCATCCGGGAATGGCGGGGAAGCGGGAAGAGGACGTAGAACGTTTGCTGGCCGACCTTTCCAAGACCCATGTCGTTGCGCGCGGGAAGGGGAGCGATGCGCGGACATTCACCGCCGCACGACGAGCACAGTAGTATGCGGACGAGATTTTCCAACATTCAGATAGCATGCGCGCTCGCGGTGTTAGTCGTCGTTTTGTACACCGTGCTCCTCGCATTTGCCGTCTCGCTGGCGACGTCGCACGGTACGACGACCACGGAGTTGCTCTCGCCGGGAGGCGATGCACAGGAGTACGTTGACTTGGCGCACACGATGCTTTCATCGCACCGCTACGCACATTTGCCGGACGCGCCGCCGGAATTTTTCAGGAGCCCCGGATACCCCGCATTTGCCGCGATGGTCCTCGCCGTCTCGGATTCCGTCGTCGCGCTCTCTTTTGCGCAGATACTACTCATCGCGCTCTCCGTGGCACTCATTTTCCTAATAGGCACGGAGCTTTTCAGCCGCGGTGTCGGCATGATAGCCGCGCTCCTTTTCGCTGCAAGCCCTTCCGTCTTGGCGGATTCCATGAAAACGCTCTCCGAGCCGCTTTTCGTCGCACTTCTGCTTCTCATTGTCTGGCTCTTGGTGCGGCGCGACGTATCCCTCGCATCCGTTGCGCTCGCCGCTCTCGCCACGGGCGCACTCACCCTCACGCGCCCCTTGGGAATCTTCCTCGCTCCCTTGTTCGTGCTCTGGCTCGTGTATCACTTCCGCGCGCGCCTTCGTCGCGCGCTCGTCTTGGCGCTGCTCTTCCTTGCGGTCTTCACTGCCGTCGTAGCGCCATGGATTATTCGCAACGGCGCTCTTTCGGGGCACTACGCGCTTTCCTCCGTCTCCACCTACAACATGCTCTTCTACAACATCGTGGAATTTGAGGTGCAGCGCGGAGCTTCCAAGCCGGAATTCGTAAGCTCGCTCAAAGAGCGGCTCGGCGAGGGCGACTCTCTTAAGCTCCGCTCTTTTGAATACGCGGAGCGCGAGAAGGCGCTTGTCGGGGAATATCTCGCGGGCAACGTACCGCAGTACGCATTTTTCCATGTCGTAAAGACAATACCTTTCTTTCTAGGGAGCGGATTGGACACAATGGAGCGCGAACTTTTTGCATCCGGAATACGCGAAGGCAAGCCGCCGCCCGCCGTCAACATAAGCGGCCTGCTGCTATCGGGCGACATCGGGGGTGTCGTGCAAGCGGCCGAGGCGCATCCTTTCATTACCACGGAGCGATTCTACTGGCTGCTTGTGATACTGCTCGGCGCATTTTATGGGGCATGGCACTTATTTAAAGAGCGCGAGAAACTTCCCGTGGCGCTCCTCTTCGCGGCCATCATAGGCGCGCTCGCCATTCTGACGGGACCGGTGTCGGAGCCGCGATACCGCATACCGGCGGAGCCTTTCATGCTCCTCCTTGCGGCGGCCGGCGCCATGCTCCTGTATGCTAGAGTAAAGCGGCTGGACATATGGAAGAAGCGGACATAGTGACAAGCCCCGAAAGGGAAATGGCTCCGAGCATAGAGGCGCTCGGCTCCAGCACCGCGCACGAATTTTTGCGCTATTTCGTGGCCTCCGCCGTGGCGCTCGTCGTGGATGCCGGCTCTCTCGCGCTCATGATTTCGGTTTTCGGCGTTCCGTACCTCATCTCGGGCGCCATCGCTTTTTGTCTCGGCGTGGCGACGATTTACCTGCTAAGCATCCGCTGGGTCTTTGAGAAGCGCGCATTCAAGAGCGCGCAGGCGGAATTCGCGCTTTTTCTCATAATCGGCATCGTGGGACTCGGAATCAACGAGCTCATCCTCTGGGTACTCACGGGGCAATTCGGCTTCTTCTATCTATTCTCAAAAGGCGCGAGCGTCTTTGTCGTCTTTTTGTGGAATTTCTTCGCACGCAAAACCCTGCTTTTCCGCCACGCATAGTCATTATCCGTTTGCCTGATGAAAATAGTATATACCATAGTACATACCATGGTATATACCACAGTACATACTACGACACCTCATCGCCGTGTACTTAAGGTATGCGGCCGCACACCTTAAGTACACGATGCCCGGGGCTGGCTATATTTTTCCAAGAACGTCGTAGGTGTCGCTAAGATGCTCATTTCGCACTCATTTTTGTTCGGCAGTTTGTGTGGTATAACGCACGCGGTTCAATATAAGTCAAAAGGGAGGAGGCCGAGATGGCCAAAACACCAGACTGCCGCATACTCGCGGTGCATGGGTATCCCATCGAGAACGGGCTCCTCGGGCGTCGATTAAGCAGAATCTGTTTGGATGTCTGCGGCGCGGCGTACGAAATCCACGAGGAATATGACGTGGTGCTCCTGCTCGGCGGATGGGACAATCCGTCGTTGCGAGCCGAGGTAACAATCGGCACAGCGATGCGTGATTACCTCGTTCGCTTGGGCATCCCGGCGGGCAAGATGATTACGGCGGCCGATGTCGTTGACTTGAGCGTATCTCGGCCGCCGTGCGATACGGCGGAGGAGGTAAGGCTTCTCGATAAATTCCTCGAGAAGCTGCACTCGCGCACTGTCAGCGTGCTGCAGGTGTGCGCAGAGCCGTGGTCTGGCCGTATTAAGCGCATTAACCGCGCACTCGGGGTGAACACGGACGGCATCATAGCCGTCAAGGTATGGCTTCCCCCAGCACACCGCCTCATGCAACGGGTCGCCGACGCTCTGTCCGTTGTTGACCCGCTCGGTAAGGGTATCCCAGGATACCTGTTCCGCCGCACGAGGAACAAAAGGGCGCGTGCGCTCGGCGGTGAGCACCTCAGGCCGCTCATTGAATGAGTGGCGCACCAAACGACCGGACCTGCCCCGCAGGCTCGGTCGTTTCATCATTCGGGCAGCGATGCTATCATTCGCGCACTTGTCATGGCAAAGAAAAAGACAGCCGTAATCATCGGCGCGGGGCCGGCGGGCTTGACCGCCGCGTACGAGCTACTGACGCGCACCGACATCCACGCAGTAGTCCTTGAGCGCGACCCGCGCTACGTGGGCGGTATCTCGCGCACCGTGGATTACAAAGGCAACAAGATAGACATCGGCGGCCATCGCTTTTTCTCCAAGTCCGACAAGGTAATGCAGTGGTGGGCGAAGATGCTCCCCGTGAAGCTAGCCGAGGGTCAACATG
>JANLHO010000031.1 GCA_024654485.1 Patescibacteria group bacterium
GCCCCGACGCCTCGCGGGATCGGGGAGCCGACCGTAGCGTCGGCTCTAAAAATTCCCTCGGCTTCGCGCCGTCGCGCTGCAGAGACCCCAAAAACATGCCGCTAGGGGACAGATAGCTAGTTCTCCACATTTTTTCTCGCTTTTACAGCGGCAGGGGCTATAATGCGGTTATGTCAGAGGGTATACAGTTCCAGAACCAAGGCGAGGAATTCGGCACTCCGCCTCAGCGCTCCAGCTTTGACTTTGCAAGTAGAATGGTCTCGTGGGGACTTGTATCTTCACGCAAGGAGGCGGAGTACGCGATGATAGGCGTTGCCGCCCTGGCGTTGCTTGTGGCGGCGTTCTTCTTTTTCAGAGGAGTGGGTGGCGGAAGCGCCCCTCCTCCTCCGCCGATAAGCTCAGCCTTGATTAGCATACTTACCTAGTACCGCATGACAAAAAATACGCACGCCGCGGCAAGGACGAACGCAGGTTTTATCCCCACAACAATGCGCATTGGCGTGAGCCCGCGAGGAGAGCGGGGATTTACGCTCATAGAGCTTCTTGTCGTCATCGCTATCATAGGGCTCCTCTCATCGGTCGTTCTCGCATCCCTGAATAGCGCCAGGGTCAAGGGTCGCGACGTACGCCGTCTTGCGGATCTGAAGCAGCTGCAAACGGCCCTGGAGCTTTACTATAGCGATAACAATGCTTATCCGGTGGCGACCACGCAGGCAAACGCTGCAACGGCGCTTGCGGCCCTTTCTCCCGCCAATATCTCAACGATCCCCGACGACCCGCTGGGCGGCTCGTATCACTACGTATATAAGTCTACCGACGGAGGCACTTTTTATTGTCTGGGTTCTGTTATGGAAGGCACCGCCCCCGCCTCCTCGTGCAACACGACAGCACTCGGCTCTTCGCTTACCGGAGTGCAGTATTCAACCGGTCCGTAGAAAACAGTGAACAGTGAACAGAAAACAGCAAGCAGAAAAATGGTGCATAACTTACGGTTACCGGTCCCTGTTCGCTGTTCGCTATGATTGAGATACTGCCGACTTGCGTTCCACGCGACCCCTCGGAGATAGTGTCGGCCGTAGAGGTGGTGCGGGAGTTTGCTACAGGTATCCACATAGACATAGACGACGGCATACTTGCGCCGCACCTGACGTGGCCTTATAGCAGATCCGGAGAATACGCGGATGTGCACTTGCCGCCTCTTGAGGGGCTTGTCGCCGAGATACACATCATGGCCGATCGCCCGCGCGAGGTGGGGGAAGCATTCGCGCGCGCCGGAGCTCACCGCATAATCGGGCACATTGAAGGATTTGAGGATGAAGAAGGCGCGCGCGCGGCTCTCCAAGCGTGGAAAGAGGCCGGGGCCAAAGATGCGGGCATCGGCCTTTTGTTTGATACTCCTCCTTCCAGCATCGCACCGCTTATGGATACGTGCGACTCCATACACACCATGTCCATAGCCTCAATAGGGACGCAGGGAATCCCCTACGAAGCATCCTCACCGCAGCGCATTGCGGAGGTACACGAGATGTTTCCGGAGAAGCCGATTTCTGTGGACGGCGGCATCTCACCGGACAATATCGCGCAGCTCGTGCGTGCGGGCGCTACGCGCTTCGGGGTCGGCTCCGCCATCATGCGCTCGAGCAATCCAAAAGCCGCGTATGAAGAATTGAAGCAGCTGGCCGAGGAGGCGTCGTCGTAGGGATTCCAGCATCCCCACCGGTCACCGGCTGACCAGATTGGGACGGGTCTTGCGACTTGTTTATAATCTGCACCTGTAGTTTATAAACAAGTCGACTTTAACGAGTATCGGTTGAGCCTATCTACAGTATTCTTCTGTGCACTCTCCCGCTGACGCGGTACACTGATGCAATGATGCAGCAAATCCCACTGAACGACGAAGAGGTAAGGGAGCTTACCGCAAAAGCGGCGGCCACCCCGATACCACGACGCTGTGCGTCGGATACGGGGCAAGTGTCGGACGCATAGAGTATGGAAGCACTTACGGACACGGAAGTGAAGCAGCTTGAATCTCGCGCAGGGGCCATCCGCGAGACTATAGTGGAGATGCTCGTCGCGGCAGGGAGCGGGCACACGGCCGGACCCCTGGGGATGGCGGACATCTTCGCGGCGCTTTACTTCCGCGTCTTGAAGCACGACCCGAAAAATCCGGAATGGCCGGAGCGCGACAGACTAGTCCTCTCCAACGGGCACATCATACCGGTCAGGTACGCTGCTATGGCACACGCCGGCTATTTCCCCGTGGAAGAGTGCCTCACATTGCGCAAATTCGGCTCTCGGCTGCAGGGGCATCCCGAGCGCGAGCGGTTGCCGGGCCTTGAGACCACATCCGGTCCCCTTGGCAGCGGTCTTTCGCAAGCGTCCGGGATGGCTTACGCGGCGCGCATGACATCATCTGCCCCAGGGACAGGAGAGTTGAGTGATGTCCGGATATATTGTGCGATGTCGGACGGTGAGCACGACGCGGGCAACACATGGGAGGCCGCGATGTTTGCCGGGGCAAACCGCCTTAGCAATCTGACGGGTATCATAGACCGCAACAACATTCAGATAGACGGCTACACGGAAAACATCATGCCGCTTGAATCTTTGCGACACAAATACGAAGCCTTCGGCTGGCACGTGCTTGAGGTGGATGGGCACGACATCCCTCAATTCGTGCAGGCATGCGGAGAAGCGGAGGCCATATACGAGAAGCCGGTCGTCATCATCGCGCACACCATCCCCGGAAAGGGCATACGCGAGATAGAGCGCGATTACCGCTGGCATGGCAAACCGCCCAGCCCCGAAGAGGGCAAAAAATTCCTGCATGAGCTACGGACTCTGCAGGGTAAAATAGTAAGCGAACACCAGTAGACGGAGGAAGTTTACAGTTTACAGTGGACAGTCAACAGTTAAATTCAGAAATGCATGAGTGATTTTCGCAGTTTACTCGTATGGCAAAAGTCGATGTTGGTCGCACGGCACGCCTACTCATTCACGGCCCGTTTACCTAAAGAGGAGAAATTCGGACTGTCCAGCCAAATTCAAAGATGCGCAGTATCTATTCCGTCAAATATCTCGGAAGGTTCAAAGAGGGGAACTAAACAGGACTTCAGACATTTTCTCCGTGTGGCATCGGGGTCAGCAGCAGAACTAGAAACTCAATTATTACTTGCGCATGACCTGTACAGCGTATCTATAACAGGCGTTTTAGCTCCCTTGAAAGAAACACAGAAAATGCTCGAATCCTTCATAAAAAAGCTGTAAACTGTAAACTGTTCACTGTTGACTTCCTCCACCATGAAATCTGTACAGATACACAACGGATTTTTTATCGTCATGGAGCGCGGCGAGGAGGTGGTCAGCACTCTCGCGGCATTCGGCGAGCAGGAAGAGGTGCACTGGGCGGCGTTTAACGCCATAGGCGCGGTGCAGGATGTGGAGATAGGGTACTACGATATTGAGGGCAGGGAATACGTATTCAGGCAGGAGGGCGGACCGTTTGAGGTTGTGAGTATGAAAGGCAATATATCCGAGCTGGACGAGACGCCTCTCGTACACATGCACGCCGCGCTCGCGCGGTGCGACGAGACGCTTGAGATGATAGGCGGGCACGTGCGAAGCGCCCGCGTAGCCGTAACTCTGGAGATGGCGCTGTGGTTCGTGTCGCAGCCCCTATTGCGCGGTTTTGATGAAGAGACAGGATTGAACCTCATACAGCTATGACCCGGTAGTACAATTTCGAATCGTCTTGTATATGAACATTCATCAGCCTATGAAAGAAACGTCGCCTCAAGCTCTTTTCCCAGCGCCCGCGGTTGAATCTGCGGCAGGAATTATTCGAAATTGTACTGACCGGGTATGATAGAGCCTTCAGCGAAACTCGCCGAAAATATCTTTGATTCACCGGCGCAGGCGCCGACTCGCAACGGCTTCGGCGATGGATTGGTGGAGGCCGCCGAGGGTGACGATCGCATCGTGGCTCTGTGCGCGGACCTCACGGAATCCACACGAATGGAGGCGTTCGCCAAGAAGTATCCGGAGCGCTTCGTGGAGATGGGTGTCGCCGAGCAAAATCTCGCGACTGTCGCGAGCGGGATGGCGGCATACGGCAAGATACCCTTCATCGCCTCCTACGCGACCTTCAGTCCCGGGCGCAATTGGGAACAGATACGCACGACCATATCTCTCAACAACGTTCCCGTAGTCATCGTCGGCTCGCATGCGGGCGTTTCCGTCGGGCCCGACGGCGCCACACACCAGGCGCTTGAAGACATGGCGCTCATGCGCGTCCAGCCCAACATGACAGTAATCTCTCCGTGCGACAGTGAGGAGGCGCGCAAGGCGACACTGGCCGCGGCGAAGTGCCCCGGCCCCGTCTACCTGCGCCTCGCGCGAGAGAAGACGCCAGTTTTTACAACGAGAGAAACGCCCTTCACCATCGGTAAGGCGGAGATTTTCTGGCGAGCGCCGGCAAGCGAGCAGCAAAAAGCGAGCAGCGAACCGAAAAACTCGGTCGCCATATTTGCGACAGGGCCGCTTCTGCACAACGCCTTGCTTTCCGCGCGGGAGCTTGAGAAGGAGAGTATCGCTGCCACAGTCGTCAACGTCCACACGATAAAGCCCTTGGACGAGGATAGAATAGTCCGCATCGCGCGCGAAGCGGGCGCTGTCGTGACCGTGGAGGAGCACCAAGTGGCGGGGGGATTGGGAGGAGCGATAGCCGAGCTTCTCGCGCGCGAGTCTCCGACACCCATAGAATTTATAGGAGTCCACGACCAATTCGGCCAGAGCGGGAAGCCGGAGGAGCTAATCGCGCACTATCATCTGGACGCTCCGTCCATCACGGAAGCGGCTAAGAAGGCAGTGGGGAGGAGAAATTGACTTCTGGATGAAATGTGCTATAATTGAGGGCGGACCCCGCAGCAAATGCTGCGGGGTCCGGATCTTTTGTAATCAACAATGATTGAGTTACGAACTCAATCATTTATATGGCGGTCGCTCTGAAATCAGCGGGGCGCGCCGAGTATAGCTCTTCTATTTTCTCGGCAGATAGGAGGCCCTTTTGCGCGCCTATCTCCTGCACGACGTATGCGGAATTTATCAGTCCGCGCAACATGGCTTCCTGGGGCGGAAGGCCGCGAATGATGTACGCCAGCGTCGTGGAGGAGGCCGCGTCTCCCGCGCCGGTGCGCTCCACCGGAGGCTTGGGGTCGGGATACATCGGCGAGCCCCACGCGCCCTCGTCCGTCATTATGTACGAGCCTTCGCGTCCGTCGGTTATGACGGCTATTTTCGGGCCGAGTGCTCGGATGCCTTCCAGCAATTTCTTTTCATCCGTCTCTTTGGTATTCAGTATCAGCTGCGACTCTTCTTTGTTGCAGAAAAATATCTCCGTGTGGGCATACATGTCTTTCAGCGCCTCGGTGCCGAGCTTTATCTGGAAAGTGCCGGGCTGGAAGGCGAGCTTGGTCTCCGGATGCGCCGCGACGTACTCCACGATGCTCTTCTGGTACGGGAGAGTGTCTTCACCGAGTGAGGAGAGATATATCCACTTTGGCGGCTCCGCTAGCTCCGGCAGGGAATAATTGAAATGCTCGTGCTTGATGAGAATAGTGCGCTCACTCTCGTACCAGAGGACGTAGTGGTAGTTGGTCACCTTGCCCTCCTGTGTCTCTATGTAGTCGGTGGCGACGCCCTCCTTGGCGAAAGTGTCTATTATTAGCTTGCCGTGCGCGTCCGGCCCCACATAGCCTCGGAATGCCGATGACAGGCCCAGGCGCGCGCAAGAGACCGCCGCATTGGCGGCATTGCCCACGGCGGGTACTTCTTCAAAAAATTCAAAAGGTACCTTGTCGCCGAAGCGCACGCAGAGCATGCAGTGTTCGTGCCGCAGGTCGCAGTTGACCCGCGCATCCTTGAGGCGGATAAAGCAGTCTATGGTGGGGTCGCCGATGGCGAGTACATCGTATTTCATTCGGAAAATTATAGCACGACGGCGCGGCTGCCTCGGAGAACGATATCGTGCACTGATAGGTATCGTACATCACCACTGCCTCGCGTCGTAGGATTTCCCCAGTACGCGGCTTACCCGCATTTGTACCCGCGTATCCCCTCGCACCATATTTTGTGGGGTCGGGAATTTTTGGCTAAAAATTCCCTCGGCTTCGCGCCGCCGCGCTGCAGAGACCCCAAAAACATGCTGCGAGGTGATACGCGTCGGGTTGCACACGGGGTAAAAAGCCGTATACTGCCGCCCATGTTGACGCTTGCAGTAAAGGCGCGCGATCCGAAGACTTCCGCAGATGCACTGCGGGAGAGCGGTATCGTCCCCGCCGTATTTTATGGCGCCAAGGAGCCGTCCACTTCTATCGCGATAGACTCTCGCCTGCTTGAGAAGGTCTGGAAAGAGGCTGGCGAAACGACCATCGTTGCGCTTGAAGGCGTCGGGGAGAAAAAGGATGCGCTTATACACGATGTACAGCGCCACCCTCTCACGGGCAATATCCTTCATGCCGACTTCTACGTACTTGAGAAGGGCAAGAAAATAGAGATAGCTGTGCCTCTGGAGTGGATAGGTCAGGCACCTGCCGAAAAAGCGGGTCACATCGTCGTGAAAGCGCTTCACGAGATAGAGATAGAAGTGGCGCCCGCCGAACTGCCTCACAACCTGCCCGTGGACCTCTCCAAGCTGGAGAACGTCGGCGACCACATCACCGCATCGGATATTCCGCTCCCGCCAAGTGCCGCGCTCATAACGGGCCCGGAGGAGATAGTGGTATCCATAACCGCATTTGAGGAAGAGCCGGAAGAGATCGCTCCGGCGGCGGAGACAGTGATAACCACCGCGAAGGAGGAAGGCGAAGAAGCGCCGGCGGAGGACGCACCGGAAAAAAAGGAATCGGACGCCGCAGAGAAGTAAGCGGGACTCTTTTGCGGGCGCGCACCCACACCGAGTTTTTCCAAGAAAGTCGGCGTGGGGGTATAATGTAGGCATATTTGTATGCGTATCAGCTCCGTCGCAATGTGGTGTTCTTTGTTTTGCGCTTGCATCGCACTTGCGGCTCTTCCGGTGTACGCCGACACCATCGCCGACCAGCAGGCCGCGCTTCAGGCGCAGCTTGACGCGATAAACAAAGAGATAGAACAAAATAAGGTCCAGCTTTCCGAGGCGCAGAAGCAACGCACCTCTCTTGAACGCGACGTCGCTATACTGGATTATCAGATACAAGAGGCGCAGCTTGAGATAAGACAGCGCAATCTTGCGATACGTCAGCTGCGCAACTCCATCGCGCAGAAGCAGAGCGGGATAGAGTCTCTGGACGAGCAGGTTTCCGCGGGCCAGTCGTCGCTCGCTCAGATATTGAGAAAGACCAATGAGATAGACAACACCTCCATGGTAGAGCTGATACTTGGAGGCGGGACTCTCACCGACGTGTTCAAGAGCATAGGTGATTTCCAGTCGGTACAGCGCGCGCTGGGCGAATCATTTACGGTGATGGCCGTGCAGAGGAGCGATCTGTCGGCACGGAAAAAAGCTCTGGAAACCCAGCAGCAGGAAGAGCAGGAT
Source organism: Patescibacteria group bacterium (assembly GCA_024654485.1). Lineage (GTDB taxonomy): Bacteria > Patescibacteriota > Minisyncoccia > Phycocordibacterales > UBA2100 > UBA10103. The sequence goes on from JANLHO010000031.1 coordinate 7,571, forward strand.
CTCCTGCAGCTGCAGGTACTGCAGCAAGATTCTCTCAAGGACAAGGAGCGGCAGAAGCAGGAGCTCGTGGATGCGGCCAAGGGTCAGGAGGCGGCATATGAAAAGGTGATATCCAGCAAGCAGCAGACGGCGGCCCAGATAAAAGCGGCGCTATTCTCCCTCAACGGTTCCAATCGCACGACCTCGTTCGGTGATATATACCAGTATGCTAAAGAGGCCTCAGAAATAACCGGCGTGCGCCCCGCGCTCATACTAGCGATACTTCGGCAGGAGACCAATCTTGGCCAGAACATCGGCCAGTGTCTTTTGACCAATACCCCGAAAAAAGGCGACGGCAAGGGCGTGAATACCGGCAGAGTATTTTCCGCTGTCATGAAGCCCACGCGCGATGTGGACCCGTTTATGGATATCACGCGCGAGCTCGGCATAGACCCTGCTTCGCAGGTCGTTTCGTGCCCGCAAGCCGGAGGATACGGGGGTGCCATGGGGCCGGCGCAATTCATCCCCTCCACATGGATTTTATATAAGGACCGCATAGCGAAGGCGACCGGACAGACGCCGCCGAATCCTTGGGATCCGCGCACCGCGACTTTCGCGACCGCCATCCTTATGGAAGATAACGGCGCCGATCGCGGAACGCGCGCGTCGGAGAAACTGGCGGCTCTCCGGTATTTCGCCGGATGGGCCAACGCGAGCAAGCCCAGCTGGTCTTTCTACGGCGACAGCGTCATGGAATTCGCCGACAGTTATCAGGCGGACATAGACGTGTTGGAGAACTCGCTCGCGCAACGCTGAGGTCCCCGGATAGGAGACGACGCCGGTACTTTTTGCTAGTATGTCGCGGGGCCACATTACGGCCATGGAAAAGGAGTACGTAAATGCGCAAGCTTAAGCTTAAGAAAGCAGCGCAGTTTGCGCTCGCTTATGTGGCTGGCGCTGTCATAGCTCTGGTCTTCTATGTTCTAAGAGCGACGAGAGTTGTCAGAGTTGAACACCGCGAGCGTGTACCACGCCGACAGTCATCCCTACTGATAATATCGAACCACCCATCGCTTCTGGAGCCGTTCGTCATTCCATCATTATTTTTTACGGAGTGGGCGCTGTCTCCACGCATATGGGGCCCGTGGTCTACACCGGATCGTGGTAATCTAAGAACGAAACTCGTGTGGTGTTTCTGGATTGGCGGCGCGCGGAACGTTCCCATTCCACGCAAGAAGGAGAAGGGGGAAAGTCACGACGCATTCCGCGAGGCAACGTACGCGGCATTGCGCAAACTACGCGCAATCCTACGCATCGGCGGCCGCATCGTCGTCTTCCCCGAGGGTGGTCGCACCACAAGCGTGCCAGTCGTGAAGCGCTTAAGAAGTGTGAAGGGGTACGAACTCCGGCCGGTTCGCAAGCGTGTCAGCGAGCTTATCGCTCAGACCGATCCGAGCGTCCTCCCGCTTTGGGTAGAGTATCCCAGGTGCGGATGCACGCGCATGCGTATCAAGGTCGGTCATGTGATCCGCTTCGGTAACATTGACCCCGAAACGGTCGCGGACCAGCTGCAAAGCGCCATGCTAGCGCTTGCCGACGAGGGCGAGGACTAACACGTTCTCGCCCTCACGATTTCCTGTGTCTGCACTGAATTGCGTTACGGTCATTTTCTTGTATAGTGTTGGCCATGAAAAAAGACATTCATCCGGCTGCATACAGGCAGGTTATATTTGAAGATTCCACTTCGGGGAAGCGTTTTTTGATAGCTTCCACTATAGACACGGAAAAAACCGACAAATGGGAGGACGGTAAGGAGTATCCGGTTTTTCAGGTGGAAATATCCTCGGCCTCGCACCCTTTCTACACGGGACAATCCAAGGTCATAGACACCGCAGGGCGCGTGGAGCGGTTCAAGAAGCGCCTCGCCCGTCAGGCTATGGCCAAGGGTTCCGCGAAGGCTGTCACGAAGAAGGCGAAGTCCGCCCAAGGCGGATCGGCCTCGGGCCGAAAGTAACGCTCCGGCGCACAGGTCTTTCCGAACGGTACGACCGTACACGTTCAAATCCGCGTCACCACCACCGTATGACCCGCACGTATCCATGTGCGTTGCGCGATGTTCGGAAAAGCCTATGCGCCGTCGCTTGATACAATGTATTTATGTCAAACAAGGAACACATAGACCCTCTTGAATACGCGGAGGACAACCGCGTCGCATATCTCGTGCAGGAATGGAAGCGCCTCACGCAGGCGGAGCGCGATTCGCAGGAGCTTGTGGAGGTAGACCCCTCCATGAAAGAGCTTGCCGAGAAAGAATTGCAGGACATCGCCACGCAAAAAGATACTCTCATGACGCAGATAGAGGGCGTCGTCGGTAAAGCGGGGGAGCGCGAATGGCCCAACGAGGTCGTTCTTGAGTTGCGCGCCGGAGTGGGGGGAGACGAAGCGTCGCTCTTCGCCGAGGAGCTCGCAAACATGTATCTTCGCTACGCGGAGTCGCGCGGCTGGAAGTGGCGCATGCTGGATGAGTCGCGCGGGAGCTTGGGCGGCTACAAAGAGGCGCAATTTGAAATAAAAGGCGAGAACTGCTACCGCGAACTTCGCTACGAGACGGGCGTGCATCGCGTGCAGCGCGTTCCCGAGACGGAAAAGCAGGGCAGAATCCACACCTCCACCGCGTCGGTCGCGATACTGCCCATCTACAAGCGCTCCAAGATAGATATAAATCCGGCGGACATAGAGATAGAATTCTCGCGCTCCGGCGGTGCCGGCGGCCAGAACGTCAACAAAGTGGAGACGGCGGTGCGCATAATACACAAGCCCACGGGTATAGACGTCCGATGCACCTCGGAGCGCAGCCAGAAGCAAAACCGCGAGAAGGCGATGACTCTTCTAGCGTCCAAGCTCCAGCAAATGAAAGACGACGAAGAAGACAGGGAGCGCTCCGCGGAGCGCAATCTGCAGGTAGGCCGCGGTGATCGCTCCGAGAAAATACGCACGTACAATTTCCCGCAGGATAGGGTGACCGACCATCGGTTGAAAGAATCATGGTCCAATGTGCCCAAGATAATGGACGGGCACGTGGGGCCGATAATTGAGGCCCTGCGAAAGGCGGGCGACGAATCCTAAAGGTAGAGAAGCCTCATCGTCCCCATATACTACGATGTACCTATAGGTACATCGTAGTATATGGCGCGGGAATTGATTATTCACGTAGAGGCGTGCCGCGCGAGCATCATACTGCGCGTACAGATACGCCCATCTCGTATACATGGTTGCGGGTCACTCCTACATCTGCTAGGATGTCGCCCTGTACCCTCGGGGTAATTTTTTATAGAACGTATGGCACAAGCCGCACAATCGCAAGACATAAAAACGCTCTTTGACGCGGGCGTGCATTTTGGCTACGGACGTTCGCGCAGACACCCTTCGTCCAATCCATTCCTTTTCGGAGCCAAGGACCGCACCGACATATTTGACCTTGAAATGACAGCACAGCGTCTTGCGGAAGCGCGCGAGTTCGTATCCTCGGTGGCCGAGAATGGCGGGCAAGTGCTTTTTGTATCAGGCAAGCACGAAGCACTCTCTATAGTCAAAGACGCCGCCATAAAATGCGGCGCGCCGTACGTCGCCGGACGATGGATAGGGGGCACGCTCACCAATTTCAAGAACATCCGCAAACGAATTGAGCGCTTGGAGAAGCTCATGAGCGAGCGCGATAGCGGAGAGCTTGAGAAATACACGAAGCGCGAGCGGCTTCTTATAGACAGGGAGATAGAAGAGCTGTTGGGGCGCTTCGGAGGCCTCGTCAAGATGGCCGACCTTCCGCGCGCTCTCTTTATCGTTGATCCGCGCCATGAAGACACGGCAGTGAAAGAGGCCAACCAGCTCAATATACCGGTCGTTGCGCTCGCGAGCTCGGACTGCGATTTCTCTCTGGTGCGCTACCCGATCCCCGGCAACGACACATCCGTGCGATCCATCGCACTGGTCGCTGAAGATATGTCCGGTGCATACATGGAGGGACACAAAAATCCGGCTGCCAAGGCCAAAGAACAGACGGCCGGCTCAAAGTAGCGCGGGGCGAGTAACGTGCGTGGAGCGACCTGTCGTGCTTTGATTTATTCCCAAGGTCATATACCATTCGTCTATCATGGAAATCACCACTGAAGTAATAAAACAATTGCGAGAGGAGACGGGAGTATCCGTCATGCAATGCAAGAAAGCGCTTGAGAAGGCGGAGGGAGACGTGGAGAAGGCCAAGGTGATACTCCGCAAGACGAGTGCGGCGATAGCGGGCAAGAAGGCCGACCGTGCTCTGGGAGCGGGGGTAGCGGTCGCATACACGCACGCGGGATCGCAAGTGGTGGGCGCCGTCGTGCTCGCATGCGAGACGGACTTCGTCTCCAAGAACGAGGAGTTCGTCAGATTGGCTTACGACATCGCGATGCACGTAGCCGCGATGAGTCCGGCTTTCGTCTCGCGTGATGACGTAAAAGAGAGCGATACAAAAGCCGCGCGTGAGGTTTTTGCAAAAGAGGTTGAGAAAGTGCCTGAAGTGGCGCGAGCAAAAGCTCTTGAAGGCAAGATAGACAACTATCTGGGCGAGCGTGTCCTCTTGGAGCAGGCTTTCGTGAGGGATCCAAGTACGACAGTAAGGCAGCTTATAGACTCAGCAATACAGAAATTCGGAGAGAAGATAGAGGTCGTCCGCTTTGAGCGCCTTTCGGTACGCTAAAAGCATGCCCGCACACTAATTTTGTAGATGCCTCTCTTATGAACACTGCCGATTACACAGAAATTACCAGCAATGTTGAGTGTTCCGCGCGCGTAGTAGATTGCTACGGCACGGAATGTCTACAAATTTAGTGTGCGGGTATGACGATAGCCATGGTATTTTTCCTGCTCGCCCTCGTGGGCGTCATCACACTTTTCTCTCTGAAGTATTGGGAGATACGGAGCGGGCGAGTCGTTATGCCGGAAATGCGCACGCGTATAGATGAGAGCGCGCGCTATCTCAAGGGCCTCATGCTTGCGGCGCGCGTTGACCTCGCCAAGCTTTCCCCGCAGGTGCTGCGCATAGCCCGCCTCCTTGTGCACGAGGCTGCGCTGCTTTTGGCGGCTCTCGCTCGTGCCGGCGAGAGGCAGGCGCATCGGCTCGCAGACATGGTTTCTTACAAGCATCGTTTTGAGGCGCGGAAGACCCGCTCGGAGTTCCTTAAAAAGGTTTCCGAGAACAAAGATGAGGAGGAGTAGCATCCCGCGCACTGCCGCCCCACCGAACTACACCGCTCGTATTGATGTGTCGCGTATCACCACTGCGCTCTTTTGCGCACGTTTCCGCCCGCGCCGTGCTAGGTTCTGTGGGGTGGCAGCGCGCGGGACACTTGAAGAGTGGGGTAGGAAAGGGCACAATGCGGCATCGCCGAGATAGCTCAGTGGTAGAGCAGCTCACTTGTAATGAGCAGGTCCCGGGTTCAAATCCCGGTCTCGGCTCCAATCCTTATCTTGCCTTATCTTGCCGTATCGCTTGATGTGGCCGCGGTAGAGGTCGCGCTTTTTTCAAGAGTGGAGAGCTCCGGCAGAATGCTTTCTATGTCCGCGATACTCTGGAATCCGTGGTACACATTCCCCTTGATAACGAGTGCCGGCATTTCGTCTCCGACCTTGTCTATCGCTATCAGTGTCTGGAGCGCGGAGACGTCCAGATTGTAATCAAAAGAATATATTCGCAGCTGCGGGTAGGTATCGGATAGCGCGGTAAGGACGGAGCCCTGATCCTCGCAAGCACGCGTGCAATCGCCCTCGTTGGAGTAGAAATACAAGATGAAGACAGGCTCAAGACTGCACTTCGCCGCCAGCTGTTTCATAAGGATGTAATCTTTTATCTCAAGGAGCGAGTAGAGCCGCTTGAGGCGCAGGACCTCCGCGCGGTTGGACGAGCCTTGGGATTCCATGTAGGCGAGCTGGTTGCCTAGGCTTGATAGCTCGCTGGGCAGTATGGTGTTCTCCGCGACGTCGCTGCACGAGTGCTCCTGCAGAAGGTCAAATTGTGTCTCCAGCGAGAGGATGTCGGTGGAGATGTCGTCCTGCGTGGCTCGTATTTCGGCGATACGCAGCGCACTGAAATAATTGGAAGCGTACAGCGCAGTAGCGAAGATGAGCGCAGTGATGAGGAAAGCAACCGCATAACTGCTCCAGCGGGCATTGCGTGTGGAAATGACGGGTTCTTCCATAAACATAAAGGTCAGAGAACAGTAAACAGATAACAGTGAACAGTCAATGCCGTCCGCATCGCCGTACATCCGTTAACCATGAGCTGTCAACGGACTTATCTCCATCTCACTCCAGTCTTGAAGGTCGCGCGCACGAGGGCTACGCTCACCCACACGGGCACGAGAAAGCCGTAGAGCAGTATGAAAAGTGGAGTGCCCATAGGGGGCTTACGTGAGCCGGTCCCTATGAATGACCCTGTCGTTATGAATACGACGATGAGCATCACGCTGACCCATACGATGAACCACATCGCGCTGGTGTCTATGTAGAAAGGGTCAAAGTAAGGATGCGGAACGGCGCCGGTCACCGCGATGCGCGTGAGCCCGTGAGCAATATCGTTGGCGGCATACACAAGTACGCGCACGAAAAAGAATACAATCGTCATAACGGAGATAAGCGCGGCCGGAAGGACTATTAAGCCGAGCGTGCCGAATTTGCGGTTGCCTATCATGGAGCGGTAATCAAGCGCGTTGCGCAGCCAGCCGTAGGTCCAGCGCACGCGCTGCCGGAAAAGTCCGCGCAAATTCGCGGGAGTAGCGGTGTGTACGATAGCCCGCGGCGCGTTGGCTATCAGGTGCCCCGCGAACTGCATACGCAGCGCCATTTCCATGTCTTCCGTGGAATGCCCGTAACGCCAACCGCCGAGCTCTCGCACGACGGAGGAGCGAAAGACCGAGAAAGGACCGGGGGTTATAAATACCGAGCCGAGCGTAGCGAGCATGAAGCGGCTGAATATAGAAATGCGATACTCAACGTTTTGCATATGCTGCAGGAAGGTGCTCGGCTCCCGTACGTGTATGCCGGGCGTAACGGCGCCGACGCGCCCGTCGCGGAACACATGCACCACGTTGAGCAGGGCATCCGGCGCGACACTTGAATCGGCATCAAGGCAGCCGATGAGCTCCGCGCTCGTGTGCTCCAGAGCGAGGTTCATCGCCGTGTGTTTGCCGCCGTTTTCCTTGCGCAGGATGGTAAGACGGGGGGTCGGCATTTGCCCGCTTGCGGCGCTAGCCGCCGCCCCGCGGCGGCGTCGAACAAAGTCCTCATCGGGCAAATGCCGACCCCCCGTCTTACCATCCTGCGCAAGGAAAACGGCGGCAAACACACGGCGATGAACCTCGCTCTGGAGCACACG
>JANLHO010000032.1 GCA_024654485.1 Patescibacteria group bacterium
TGTGTGATGACCTCGCCTTTTTTTACTGCTCGGTTGAGATAGACGCCGCGACGCGCCCAGTGGCGCTCGTCCGCTTCGCGCTGGATGAACGTGCCCTCAATGCCGGGCTGTGTCTTCTCCGTCCCATGCGGCGCAGGTCGCTTGACGCCATCACCTAGCGCCGTGTCCACGTCCGCACCAAATTCTTTACGCAGGAGTGCAAGCGCTTCCGTCTTGTCCATTTTCTCCACCTCGCGGATGCGGCGTGCCATTTCCGCAAATTCTTCCACCGACATTGAGAAGACATCATCTATGTCTCCACGCTCTTTCTTGGACGTAACGTGCTTTTCTATGATTGATGCGCCAAGCGCGATGGCAAGAAGCGGCACGAGCATTCCCTTGGAACCGTTGTCGGAGTAGCCCACGGCAGTGCCGAATTTTTCATGCAGCGTCCGAATCGCCGATACGTTGGCATCCTCAAAACTCGTCGGATAAACAGAGACGCACTGCAAGAGTGCGATGTCCTCCGCGCCGCTCTCGCGCAGTGTCTCCACCGCGCGCGCAACTTCCGCAAGCGTCGCCATTCCCGTAGAAAGAATGACGGGCTTTTTGAGGCGAGCGACATGGGCAAGTATCTGCGGGTTTGTAAGGTCGCCCGATGCTATCTTCATTGCGGGCACGCCTACCTCTTCCAGAAAATCCGCCGCACCGGTATCAAAAGGCGTGCACAGTAGGTCAATTCCCCTTTCATCGCAGAGCGCTTTCAGCCTCGGGAACCACCCGCGCGGCGTTTCTGACTTTTTGAAATACTCGTACGTACCCTTGAATCCTTTCGTGATGGGCGTGAGGAGCTTATCAGTCTCAAAAAGCTGGAATTTGACCGCATCGGCTCCTGCCTCGGCCGCTTGTGCGACGTACGCCTCGGCGGTATCCCAATCATTGCCGTGGGTGCTCGCCACCTCAAAGATGATGTAGGCCGGATTCCCCGGCCCTATCTCCCGCTTTCCAGTCCGCATCATGGCGGAATAGTACCCTCATTGCTCCTTTTTGTCTTGCGAGGGGGTAGCGCGGTACGTGCCGCTTTCCAATTCTTCCACGCCGCGCTCTTCTGATGCGAGGCGCTCTTGATACGCAGAGGTCTTCTTTACTTCTTCGAAAACGCCCACGAACGAAGGATTCTCCTCCATGAGCACTGACTCGGCCGCAATATATTCCACGGCAATGGATGGGTGAATGACGTGTTCACAAAATGCGCGGATGCGCGGGATGTGGTACTCGTTGGAAACGACGGCGAGATGCTTCCATCCATGCTCTGCCGCTATTGAAAACGACTCGCGCAACTGGCTTTCGGTATTCTCCGACCTATCCTCAAGAATAATGCGCTCTTTCGGCACGCCTAGCTCCTCAAGCTCGCGCGCTTGAATAGCCGCGTGCGTTACCGGCTCGTCTCCCCGCTTTGAGGTCGTGATGACGAACGCATCGGGGAAGCGACCAGCGAGCACCGCACCCGCCTGCACCCGCGCAAAGCCGCCGAGAGTCCCGAAGGCATCACAATCCTCATATGTAGTAGAGCGAAATCTCTCCGCGCCTGCTTTGCCATTCTCAAGCGGCACGGACCCACCGGAAAGTATAATGATGGCGTCGGGGTTCATATCGTCTATCGCTTCGCTTTGCTCCACAGGCTCGGATTTACGATGCCGCGACTCGTATCCTGGAAATTCTCTTCAAGCTCTCTTGCAAGAGCGTCGTCCTTCATAGAGCCAGATCGGATGTCCTCCTCCAGCTGCGAAAGTGATTCAACTCCGAAGACGACATAATCCGCGCGTGAGCGGGTACGCGCGAAAATAAGAGCGGCTTCTGCGGGAGAGAGATTGTGCCGCGCGACTATTTCCTGAAAACGCTCCACGAGAGAGCGGGCGTGGGAGAGGTGCGGCGGAATGCGCTCAGGCTCCATCAGTAGAAGCCCCTGCAGGAAAGGGCTGCGCGCGAAGACGGTCACTTTCTTTTTGCGCGCGAGTTTGAAAAAGTCGGTATCGTGGAGCCGCCTGTCCAGAACGTTGTAGGGTATCTGCACATAATCCATGCCGATCTCAACGGCGTGCAGGGCTTCCGTCTCGTCGTATATGGAGACGCCGATATTCTCTACCAAGCCCTCCTCTTTTATCTTCCGCAAGCCGTCAACCACATGACTGATGTAAATGTAATGCGGCGAGTGCAGTAGGTAGGCGTCTAAACTTTCAAGGCCGAGACGCTGCAGGGATTTCGCTACTTCCTCGCGGACGATGTCCGCGGCCCTCGCGCCATCGGGGTAGTCCTTGAGAACATGCGGCTTCATTTTGGAAATGACGCGTACCTTACCCCCGAGCTTGCGGGAGCCAAGCCACTTTCCCACTACGTCTTCGGCCGTGCCGTAGGCGTATGCAGTGTCCAGCACGCCGATGCCGCCCGCGTGCGCCACATCCAGAATGGCGAATGCCTCATCCTCGGAGGGCATGCCGCGCGTATTGTTGAGGCCATAGGGCATGCCCAACTGCGCCGTACCAAGAACGAGCGTCGCTTCAGTCATGTCGTTTGAATTCTTCATCTTCTTTGAGGGATTTTTCATACCCTTCGCGCCCCGTGCCGCCCTTGCTGATATCAAGGAGCTCCGGGCGACGCTTCAGTAATTCTAATACGTCTTTCTTGTGGAAACACTCGCCTTCTTTGTAAAGAGCCTTGTACACTTCGCTCACGAAGCGGAAGTCGGCCTCGGTATCCACCGACCAATGCATCCCGGAATTGTCTCCCGTGCCTCTTTTCCATGACTCTCCACGGAATATTTCAGGATGATTACCGAAGTATGGCGTCACATGCTCGCGCTCCGACGGCAGTTTCGCATCCTTCCACGCACGCTCAAGCGAAGCGAATGTAAAAACTTCCGTGTCCAGTCCTTCGGGATAATTCCTCGGCGTCCCTATATGGTCAAGCGAGCCGTCCGCATCAAGGAAATGCACCACGACCTCGTCTATGACCTCCGGATCGTGCAGAGGGCAATCACCAGTGAGGCGTACTATGATACCGGCCTTCGCCTCTTTCGCCGCTTGGTAATACCGATCCAGCACGTCCTTCTCACTCCCACGAAAAACGCCGACGCCGCTCGCGCGCGCCACTTTCTCCACCGCATCATCTTCGGACTTGTCCGTTGTCGCAACAATGATCGCGTCTGGAGTTTTTGCCCGCTTCACCCGCTCAAGCATACGCTCAAGCATCGGCTTCCCGAGGATGGGCCGCAATACCTTTTGCGGCAGGCGCGTGGAGCCCGTGCGTGCCTGTAAAATGGCTACTACGCGCCTTTTCATACGCTAATTAAGCCGTGAAAAACCGGCATGCGCTATTGGACCTTTGAGCCGCTTCCGCACGGTCTTCGTATCCACGGCGATTTTCAGGACGGCGAAAACATCATCAACGGCTTTCGCATACTTCTTCAAATGCGCGTCGGTGTGCGCATATGAGGCGAAAAGCGCCGTTCCGGCAAGATACCCCCGCTCAAGCATCTCCTGCGTAAATAGCGTCCGCAGAGCTTGCGAGTCTTTGTGAACGAAGTTGAAACTGCTGATGGGCACCGTGCCGCCGATAATTATCGGTACCCCGTGCTTGTCGGCCGCTTTCTGCCATGCAGCGCGCGCCGCCATGCCCACACGGTGAAGACGCCGCGCGAGTCCGACGCGCTTCATCTTCTTCAGGGTCGCGAGCGCCGCCGCAGGCCCGACGCCTTCCGTCCAGTACGTGCTTGATATGAAGGAGTCCTGTGCCGACTGCATGACATTGCGCCGCCCTATTATGGCCGCCATCGCGTAGCCGTTGGACATCCCCTTGCTGAATACGGCGATGTCGGGATTGACTTTGTACAATAGATGCGCGCCGCCGTAGGTCAGCTTCCAGCCGACCGTTATTTCATCAAAAATTAGTACCGCGCCAAGTTTGTCGGCTATCTTACGCACTTTTTTGAGGAAATCTTTTCCCGGCGGCTCGCCTTTCGTAGGCTCCATTACGATGACGCCTATCTTCTTGCCGTGTTTTTTGACATGTGCCTCAAGCTCCTCAATGTGATTATAGTGAAATGGCAGCATCGTCCCCTTCAGTCCACGCGGAACTCCCTTCGGCTGCAATCCGGAAAGCAGGTGACCGTCCAGCGCCTTGTCGGAGGCGAGATTCGCGGAGAGGTACCAATCCGCCCATCCGTGGTAGCCGCAGAAAGCGACTTTCTCGCGCCCCGTGTATGCGCGCGCGATGCGCACCGCTATCGCCATCGCTTCGCCGCCGGTGCGTGCATAGCGAACCATGTCGGCCCACGGATGCACTCTGCACAAAAGCTCGGCAAGCTCAACCTCCTCTGGAGTGTTGAGGGTAGACATGGAGCCGCGGTCTATCCGCTCTTTGACCGCTTTGTCCACATCTGCGTCGGCATAGCCCAAAAGACAGCTTCCCACCCCCATAGTAGACATGTCCACGTACTTCCTGCCATCCATATCCCACACTTCGCACCCCTTAGACTTTGAGTAGTACGCCGGCCACTGTTCCGGCAGGAACATCTCCGCGCGCTTGGAGAGCAGCTGATTCCCTCCCGGAATAAGCCGCTTAGCTTTTTTCCAGAGTTTTTGTCCCGTGCCCCTGCTCTTTTTCATAATTCGCCGTCTATCTTTTTAATGAGCGCGGTCACGCGCGACTGGTCGCGGAGCGTAAGATTGGGGAATATTGGTATGGAGATGGCCGACTCCGCGAATTTCTCCGCCTCGGGGCACAGTCCTTTTTTGTAGCCGAGCGCACGGTAGTACGGGTGCAGATAGACCGGCAGATAATGCACCTGTACCCCTATTCCCGCTTTCCGCATCGCATTGAACACGCGGTCGCGCGCACCACGTTTGCTTGAGCGGACACGAACGACAAAAAGGTGCCACGCGGAAGCTCTGCCGGCGACGTCGGACGGAAGCATGAAATGCTCCAGTCCTTTGAGCAGAAGCCGATAGCGCTTTGCGAGCGCTTTGCGTTTTGCGAGGAAGCCGTTGAGTTTTTTCATCTGGCTTATCCCGAGCGCAGACTGCATATCGGTGAGGCGGTAGTTGTATCCCAGAAGCTGCATCTCCTGATGCCACGCCGCATGCTTTTTTTCCTTCAACTTCTTCGGATCTCTTGTGAGGCCGTGCGAGCGGAACATGAGCAGTCGCTCGTAATAGGTCTTGTCGTCCGTCGTTATGGCGCCGCCTTCTCCCGTCGTGATTGACTTCACGGGATGAAAACTGAACATCGTCATGTCGGCAAGAGCGCCTACTTTCGCCACCTTGTACCGCGCTCCAAGTCCCTGCGCCGAGTCTTCAATAAAAACGAGCCCGTGCTTCTTGGCGAGCCGCCGCATCGCTCCGAGGTCGGCGGGCAAGCCCGCATAATCTACAGCCACGACAGCCTTGGTCTTTTTCGTTATTTTTCTTCCGGCATCCTTCGGGTCTATATTTCCCGTCTCCGGCTCTATGTCAGCGAAGACGGGCTTTGCGCCCAGGTAGAGCGCGGCATTGCCTGTGGCGGCGAAAGTGAGAGCCGGCACGATTACCTCATCCCCCTTTCCCACTCCGGCCGCAAAGTATGCCGCGTGAAGCGCGGCTGTCCCCGAAGAAAAGACTATACAGTAGCGTGCGCCGGTATACTTCGCGAGCACTCTTTCAAATTCTTCTATCTTCGGCCCCTGCGTGATATATGGAGCGCGTAAGACTTTGGCTACCGCACGAATATCGTCACTACCGATACTCTGGCGCGAGTAGGGGATCATAGCTTCAAAATGCGTCTGACCTCCTTACGTGGTCGCAGGAAGTCATAGTGGTCGCTTGTGTAAAGAGAGTCCTTGGGGAACGGCTTGGCCTTCGCGTAGGCGCGCTCTACGTCTTTTTTCGGCCCGAATTCCGGAAGAATGACGTACATACTACCGGTATCCTTCGTGCGTATAACCTCGTGCTCGGTGATAAGAGCTTCATGCAGCTTTTCTCCCGGGCGTATTCCTACGACCTTCACCTTGCACTTGGACGCGAGCTGCTTTATGACATCCGTTATGCGCAAGCTCTCCATTTTCGGCACGAATATTTCGCCTCCCTCCATTTTCTCTATCGCCTCAACTACGACCTTGGTCACGTCGTCTATGTGTATCCAAAAACGCGTCATGCGCTCGTCCGTGAGAGTAATGACGCCTGTCTTCTTTTGCTCGTCAATCAGCTCTACGAAGCTCCCACGGCTGCCGATGACGTTGCCATAGCGCACGACGGAAAGCCTCGTCCTCCCCTCCTTGCCACGGTAAGCATTGGAAGATATCGCTAGGCGTTCGGCGGTGAGCTTGGTTGCGCCGTACAGATTGATGGGATGGACCGCCTTGTCGGTGGAAATGACCACTACCTTATCTACATCGTGATTGAGTGCCGCGTCTATGACATTCTGCGTCCCCTCCACATTGGTCCGCACCGCCTCAAATGGATTGTACTCAAGCGCCGGCACCTGCTTCAGCGCAGCCGCATGTACGACTATATCCACGCCGTTGAAAGCGCGGTGCAGCCGATGCCTGTCGCGCACGTCGCCGAGGAAATACTGCATACGCTTGTCCCTGAACACTTTCTGCATCTCATGCTGCTTGTACTCGTCGCGGCTAAAGACTATGACGCGCTCCACGCCATGCATTTTCAAAAGTCGGTCTATGAACGCTTGCCCGAAAGTACCGGTACCGCCCGTCACAAGCACGCGCTTACCGCGCCAGTAGGATTTGCTCATACCCGCACACCAAAACTGCCGTTATTCCGGCCGCAAAAACTCCAGCGACTTCTGAAGTTTCGTCGTCGCGGTGAATATTTCTTATTTTGGTTGGATATTTTCATACAAGGCTACGGCAATGTTGGTGTGCGGGCATAAGGCGTGATTTTACAACGAAATCAGCGACTTTCAAGCGACTAGGTCATTCGCGCCCTTTTGCCACTTCCCTCACGAGAGCCGCAAGTCGCTCGCTTGCATGGCCGTCAAAGGCATAGTTATGCTGCATAAAACGACTACCCGCTTCCGAAAGGTGCTTGCGCTCGCCACTGTCCGCAAGTCGCGTAAACGATGTCGCCGCTTCGTCCGGAGTGAAGGCGATGAGTAGTGCGTTTTTCTCCGCGTACTGCAGAAAATGGAAGCGGGCAGCGGGATGCTGCGCGGGACGAAGAGCGGTAAGAACGACCGGCACGCCACACTGTAGCGCCTCCAGAATAGCCGTTGAGTAGTCGGACACAATCGTATCGCATTCGTGGAAAAGTGACTCCAGCTTCTCATACTGCGCCACTGTATACGGCACATCAGCAAATGCTTCTTTGAAGACGGAGCGATAGAATTGCTCCCGATGTTTCCAAGGGCGCATCTTTAGCACGACACTTGAGCGGGGAATGACCTTAAGCGCGTCATTTAGAACTCGGAAATACTCAATAAGGTCATACGAATCAACCACTGTCTGCCCTATCGTGACATCGGGAACGATGACCAGAGCGCGAAATGTCTGCTCCATCGTTCGGGGTTCCGTTTTCACATATGCGTCAAAACGCGGTGAGCCCACGGCGGGAAGTTTGCCGCGTGCGTATCCGGCATTCTCAAGCTCTTTCTGTACCAAGGGACCATAGGTTGCGATGTACTCCGCCGCGTGCCCGGTACTGGCCGAGCCGGGCCCAAGATACTCAAGCCCGTGCTGAACCTCTATTGATGGTACTTTTAGCGCTCGAGCCACAAACGCCAGTATCGCAAAATGCCACTGGCGTGAAATACTGGCCCGCAACAGGACGACATGGGGGCGGATACTCTCAAACATGGCGTATGTCCCCTCAATGCCCGCGAGAATGCGCGGTACGTTGTCTGAAAAAAGCGCGTCCAGCACCTCCGTCGCGGGAGCTCGCAGCGAAAAGCCGTTATGAGAAGCGTCGGGCAGCGTGCTGCGGACATCTCTCCATATGCCGTAGTATCGCCTCGCCTCTTCTGCCACGTGTCGTCTCGCGGCCCGAGAGAGATAGTGCTCCGCATGCTGGAACCGCATACGATGCCTAAAAAGGGCGCGCGGCGGTATGTGCCGAATCTCCGAGCGGTCGTACAGAACAAGCTCGGCTTCGGGTAACCCCTGCAGGTAAGGCGCTAAGTGTTTCCAGTAGTCGCTTGCAATAATCCGTATGGCAGATGGGCGCGCAAAAACTCCTGCGATTATGTTGTATATAAACAGCGCCGAATTAAAAAGTGTACGAAATGCGCCGGAATTCGTGATGCCTAAAGTTCCGCGACTCCCTCCTGTATCGCCTGTTGCATGAATGGTAACTGTAATTCCGCGTATCCCACCGGCATGACGGGCGGCATTCGGCACGACGCCCTCTTCAAGAGCGGCAATGCCGTCGGCAGATGCGCCGCGAACGCACACCATCCAGCGCTTATAGTCCGGCATGGCATCCGACACGTTGCAAAAAATATCCGCAAAATAAAGAAAGCGCTTCGCATACATCTGCAGAGGTAAGCGGAATAATTCGGCAACGGGGACATCGCGATACGTGATGCGCGACAGAGCGGTGTCGGCCAGTAGCCGGTCCACGTAGTCTTTCGCATCGGTGATGCGCTCAAATGGAGCATCTCCTCTGAATTCTTTGCACGATATGAACGGAATGCTCCTCTCTGCAAGCAACATCTCCACTTCCGCATCCAAGGCCAGTATGTCCGGCTTCCCCCTCTGCTCGCGCGCACAGACATTGAGAATGTCTTGCGCGCTCGCTACATGCGCCGGCTCGTACACGATTAGAAGTGTCTTGTCTTTCTTCATACGCCTATGAATGCGCGGATGCGCTCCGCGCGTTTCTTCCATGAATGCTCTTCGGCGCAATGGAATGCGCGGGCGACCATTCCTGTCGTATCCCCTTCCACCGCTCGTCGGATGACACGCGCCAGATCCGCCGCATCGTCCGGTTCAAAGAAGAGCGCTTCTCCGTCACCGATAACGCTCTTTAGCGAGGGTGTGCCGGAAGCGACGACGGGGCGCTCCGCGGCCATGTATTCGTACACTTTCATCGGTGCCGTGTGCTTGTAGGATGTCTCGTTCTTCTTCGTGCCCAGAACGAGAAGCGTGTCGGCCGCTGTGAGCCAGAGCGGTACATCATAACTTTCGCACTCCCCTGCAATATGTAGCGCGGGAGGTATCGTCGCAAGGCCGGTCGCGGCACGGAATTCTTCGGGAGTGCCGCCTACCGCATATATCTGGACACCGTGCATCTGCCCGGCTGTCTCCGTGAGTATCCGCAGCCCTTTCCACTCGTAGAACCGCCCCACATATAGCGCGATGGTCGCGCGAGGCGGCAATCCCAAGCGTTCTCGCGCTTCTTCTTTTGACGGCATCTCTTCGTGCGCTTCCATGTCTACGCCATTGGGCTCCACTATGATGCTTTCATCTGGGACGTTGAGTTGCTCTTGCAGAGACTTTTTTATTAGCGCATTCGTCGCTATGAGTCCGCGCGCTCCGCGCGCAAGTGCGGCGAGTCCCACACGGAGCTTCGCTTCGTGTGCCTCAAGGTATCGCGGTAAACCGGCGCAAAGAGCGGCTGCAAGTGAGAATGTGTCCGGAATTGAGTAGTACGCTCCGCGCTCTCCGCGCAAACGTCGGTACAGGAAGAAAAAGAAGAGGAATTTCGCGAATACGGTGGAGCCTAGAAAGTAGCCGACACGACCTTTGTCGTACAAGTCCAAGGTCGGCAAAACGACAATCGGCACGTCAACGCGCAAACGATAAAAATCGCGCATGGAAGCTCCGCGTGCCGCGCGCGTGCGCGGTATAACGAGCTCCAGGTCCACGCCGGCCTCTATAAAGGCCTCGCACATTTTCGCTATCTGGATGCCGTACGCCTTTTTGCTCGGCAGACGCGCATTGGCCACGTAGTAAAGCTTCATAACCTCTTTGCGAATAGGAAGAAGCGGTGTGCGGGGTCATCCTCATATTTCCCCGTTTCAATGAGGTCAAGGCCCGCTTTGTGCGCCTCGCCAACAAAGCGACGTATCGGAAATCCACGTTTCCCCAACTCCCAGTAGTGCTCGCCGTTGAAACGATGCGTCTTCCAGAAGAACGGCACCTGGAGAAAAAGCGCAATGCGCGGCAGCATAGGAACCTTGAAAGCGACGGAAAATACGTACCCCGGATGCGGGAGTGATATAACGGCGTGCGTGCGTGCAACGCGCGCGATCTCTGAAAGCGCCTTTGGGACATCCTCAAAACGTATATGCTCCAGTATCTCTGCAGCTAGAACGGCATCAAATGAGCCGTCCGGCAACGGCATCTCTGTCACTGATGCGACTACGTCCGGCTTCAGGTCTTCGGCGATGTCCACTGTCGTCACTGCCCCGCCG
>JANLHO010000033.1 GCA_024654485.1 Patescibacteria group bacterium
GATGTTAGTCGGCTTTGATTCCACTATCAGCGTTCCCAGTTCAATGCGAGAAACATCCAAGAGCATATTGACCAGCATAACCATCTGTCTGCTCCCCGCATGGATCTTTTCAAGGTACTCCTTTCGCCGCTTAATATTTTTTGTGGCTCCGCCTTTAAGAAGCATCTCGCTATACCAATTGATCGTGGTCAAGGGCGTTCGCAGCTGATGCGAAGCAAGCGATACGAATTCGCTTTTTGTGCGATCAATCTCCCTTTCTTTGGTGATGTCGCGAAATACCTCAATCGCTCCGAGGATTGTATTCTTTAGCAACACGGGGGCAACGGTTATGGCAGCCGGAAACCTGGTTTTGTCTTTGCGTACATAATAGAGTATTGGGATATTTTTTTGCGGGGATGTCGCGGGTATTTCTACCGCTTCCGCAGCAGCGCCAGCGCTTGCCAAAGCAATCGCCATAGGCCGCGCTTTCGCCTCTATCAGATCGCCCTTCTCGTTTTCAATCGGTAGGACATCAAAAAGCAATTTATCTACACCCTCCGCGCTCTTCCACCCAAGCAAATCTTCGGCCACTTGATTCATAAACGTTATTTTTCCGGCAAGGTCAACGATAATCACGCCATCGCCAATACTAGCAAGCATGGCCTCATCCTTCGCTTTGGCTTCCGCGAGCTTTTCCTTTTCAGCCTGAAGATCCTCAAGAACATTTCTGGCCGCTATTTTTGCATTCTTAAGGTCTTGCTCTATTTGCTCCCTTCCGAGAGTAGATTGCTTCATATTGGCCGGCTATCGGTTTCTGCTCTCGCGGTATTCTTGTCAGCTTTTTTCATATCCTCAACCTCTTTCTTAAGCTCCACCATTTTTATCTCCCTCCCAACCATGGTTTTATTCAGTGTTTCCAATTCTTTTACTCGGTCGGCAAGCTGTTCTGTCCGTTTCGCAACCTCTGCTTCAAGGTCTTTCGTATATGTAGCCAATTTTTCCTCAAGGTTTTTCCTATCGGTGATGTCTTCCATAGCGAGAATGATCAGCTGTACCGCATCTACTTGTCCTGCGTTGAGTAGCATCGTCCTTTTGCCGATTTTCTCAAATACGTGTGTGACCTCGTAATTCTTCACGACTTTTTTCTCGGGCAAGATCTCTTCCAGTAATTTCTTAAGTTCGGCAATATCCCATTGGCCGTCCCCCAAGTCAAACACAAATTTATTCTCTGTTTGCTCGGGCGAAACCTGAAAACTATCGTAAAATGATGGGCTCACCGAAATCACCCGGAGTTCGGCGTCAAGGATCAAGAAAGACTCTCTCGCAACATCTACGAGTGTTTTCATGTAATGTAGAGCCAGAGCCCTTGATTCTTTTACGGTGGTCTCTTTTTTGTTTGTCATATTTTTAATCTAATGTACCTTTTTGTTCGCGTGTAAGACTTTCTCAATCCTTTCTATCACGTCATAGATTTTCCAATCAGATTTGATCAGGTATTCCAGCGGCTTTCCCGTCACGATGTCTTCAATCATTTGTTCTTTGCTCGCATTTACGTTGGTGAGTATGATGACGGGCGCGTTTTTCCCCCACGTGTCTTCGCGGATATGTTTGAGGGCTGTCATGCCGTCCATCTCCGGCATAAGCAAATCAAGCATTATGAGATCGGGATGGTTTTGGAGCGCTGTTGATACCCCCTCCTTCCCATTCTTCGCCTCAAGTACGGAATAATCTTTATCTTGCAGCGCATCCCGCAAGGCCTCTCGGATATCTTTCTCATCCTCTACAATGAGTACTGTCTTTTTTGTTGGCATATTTTCTAATCTTCACCAGATAATCGTTAGCTTATAATGTCGTATCCGTTCGGAACGAGAAGCTGACCTTTTTACCAAGCGCTTTCTCGTACCCGGAGACAAGCCCCGCCACGACCTTTGCAGGGCTATCCGTAATCTTCAGCACGCGTCCTGTTTTTTCATCTACCACAAGCCCCTGTGTATGCGTGGCGACATCTAGCGCACGGTCACCCGCCCGCTGGCGCATCTGCCCGATAGTGTCGCTGATAATTTCGTAGTAGATGCGCTCTTCCTTTGGTTTATCGGAATAATCGTGGATAACAAATCTACCGCGCGAACGTACGCGCAGCGTATATACAAGCCCAAGGATTAGGAGAAGCGCCAGCGCTATTCCTGCAAAATAGATCGCGCTGTTGTCCGTCATCCGCACGGGCGGCCCAACGGTGAACGTAAACCGCGAGGTCGCGGGCACTTCTTGACCCGCATACGAGAGGCTCGTCTCCACTGTGTAGGCACCGGGAAGGGCGCCTTCGGGAACGGGAATGCGCTTCACAAAACTTGCGGTTGTATCTACCGCTACCGTTTCTGACTCCGCATAGACTTGCGTGCCCCTCTCATCAAACAGGCGGAAAAAAACGGTCACATCCGCGCGCTTTTGCGAGCCAAAATTTGAGAGCTGCACGGAAAAAGCTATAGATTCTCCCGGTGCGGCGCTGCTGCGAAGCCCCTCGCTGCTCAAAGTGATGTCAAATAACGCAAGTGCTTGCGCTTCGCCGGCGCTCGCAGCCGCAGCCACGTTTCTTGAAGGTTGTATGGTACTTCTCGCGTCCACTGTGACTTCGGGAGTTTCTGCTCCTGCCGCCGGAAAAATCGGAATTGGCGTTTGCGGAGAGGGTGTCGGCGCGACTACGGGCGGACCGTTCCCCCCGCCGCTTCCTCCGCCCCCGGATGTTTCCGAAGAAGCAGCGCGCGCAGAGGCGGGACGCCAATCGGTCTGTACGGCGCACTGAGCGCAGTCAAAGGTTATCGTTCCCGAGAGTACACCGGATGCACTTCCATGAAAACGCCCCGTACTATCTATAGACACCCCCGAAAAATCAATCCAGCCCAGGCCACTAGTCCACGCAGAGCCGTCCAGTACTCCTTCAGCGTTATTCGTAACGCCGTCCAAGGTCGGCGCCAGATTGATCCATCCATAATTATCGTTCCATATGTCCCCCGTAAGAGCGGCGTCGGTAACGGTGACGTCGCTGCCGGGGGCGGCAAAATTGATCCAGCCCGTGTTTTCTCCCCACGCGTATTTGAGTGTTGTATCAATAGTGCCACTCGTTGCGGACGCATGGGAGACGTGTGTGCTAGAGAGAAATACAAGAAGCATAAAGATTTTCAGTGAAAATAGTCGCGTCATAGGGTTGGTTCGGAGGCGGTGTCGCTCGGCGGGATAGTTTGCATCTCAACCGGCACTGTAACCTCTGCTTCGTCTGAAGGTGGGTCTGGTGTCGTTTGTGGAATGTCCGGCGGTGTTTCAGTTGGCACAAGTTCGGTCGTTATTGACTGAACTTCAATGGTTGTAGTAGAGATATCTACGGCTTCGTCCGAGATTGTTGGTGATGTGCTTGCCGAAATCGGCTCATCAAACGCAACCGGACTATCCTCAATTGGTATGTCGGCCGCCGGAGCTACACGGGCACTTTCTAAAAGCATGTGTATCTGGTCGCCGTTGACGCATACTTCATTGCCATCCGACTTCTTTACGCAAAGCTGTTCAGTGTGCACCTTTTTTGCAAACACCTCTTCAAAATATCCACGGATCGCAGTCACGCGGGCAGCGACAAAATCAACAACGGACTGCGCTCCGTCAGTAATTTTTTTCGCCAGTATAGCGACTGGATTATGAGCACTTTCAGATTGAATAGCGTGGATGTCCGTGGAAGAAGATAGCGTGTTTCCGAAGAGTAACGGACTCTGACCGACGTCAAAATTTTTCACAAACGCGACGACCATGCCGACCCCGTCGCCCTCGTACGCCGACATTGCTTGACCGATTACAGGGCCTATGTCTTCTATTCTCATAGCCACACCGGGCACAGATGAAGGCGTGAGGTAATCGCCCGCCTTAATAGCGCCGTTTTCCGTGACGACTCTTACCGGCACGCGGCCGGCGAGTGCGACGATTACGGGTGCGCCATCATGAGCTCCGATGGTATCGCCAATGATTATGCCCGGCTTGGTTGAGACAACGCCGATTGCTTCACCTTTACCCGTAGTGCGGCGCACACCACTGTGCAAACTCGGGTCCAGCGCAACAACCGTTCCCGACACAAGCGACACATCTTTTGAATAGTAAACCTCGCCGATATCAGCGCCTCCGTTGATACGGAAAGCCGAGAGACTGCTGCCTCTATGGATGCTCGTCGCATTGCTGTTTGAGGTATTTTGAGCCCATTGTAATTGCACCGTCCCCGCGGTAGACCCATTTTCTATCGCGCCATATACATAGAGCGGGTCGTTATCGGTAGCGCTTCCGCCGACTATTGCGACTGCTCCGCCACATATGGCACTGCCGGCGCCGTCTGCAATCTCTACACTTCCACCCGCGTAATCGCATGTCGCGCCAGAGGGAGCGGTCACTGCGAGCTGAATATCAGGCGTAGCAAGCGTGGTATACAGTAGATTGAACTGAAAAACCCATGTCTCATTCGCACCAATGGGGAAAAATAATTCATCGTCGTCCTGTAAAACGGCATTGTCCGTGAGACTTTCGTCTGCGGATTTTCTGACGTCTATCGCATACTGACCAAGTTGGCATCCAACATTCCCGACGTTATCAGTTCCGAGGTTGCTACAGCTCGTAAGATTCCCGAACGTAAGTCCACCTCCGTTGATGGCAATACCGTTGGCAAACGTTGATGTGGCGGTGGTAGAGGTGGCGGTGATGTAGTTGACCGTTGGAGAAGTTGAGGCCGAAAGAGCGTTACCATCACCGGATGAGTACAGCCAACCTTGGGTGAAAGAAGTAGCTCCGGTGCCACCTCGTGCCACGGTAAGTACGCCCAACGTATCCGATACATCAACGCCCAATGTTGATGTTGCTATCCATGTAGGAACACCGCTCTCGTATGCAAGAATATTCCCCGTGGCACCTACACTTGTCGTTGCAAGTGTGGAAGAGCCATCGCCGTAAAGAAGAGCGCCGGAGGCAACGCTTGCCCACCCCGTCCCTCCGTTTGCAACCGATTGGATGGACGTTACCGTACAGTTGGCGCTACCCGGTGCGCAAGCCGGATCAAGCGTTTCGCCCGGCGCGTATGGACTTCCGGGCGGAGCCGCAAAAACGAGCGCGGGAGAAAATAACATTACAATCCCGCCCGTGACGAGGAGGTGCGAGATTTTTTTTGCAAGTTGTGTTAGTGCCAAGAAGTCCATACCTTTTCAGATCATGGACTTCTAGAGTCTCTGGGATTATGGGCTTCTGGAGCCTCTATACAAAGTCTGTGTTTGTGTTTACTTTTTGATTTGCTTTTTTAGCTTATTGACCTCATCTCTAAGCTTCTTCATCTCCCGCTCCCTGGAGACAACAGTTTTATTGATTTTCTCCAATTCTTTCACGCGGATCTCTAATTCCGCTGTCCGCTTGGCGACTTCAATGTTCAATTTCTTGGTGTATACCTTCAGCTGACCCTCTAGGTGCACTTGCTTAGTGACATCCTCCATCGCGAGGAGCAGAATCGGCGTCTCCTCATCTACCGTGTGGATCCTGCGCGCATTCAGCAACATAATCCTTTCCCCGATCTTGGGGAAATCGTGCTGAACCTTAAAATCTTCAAAGAAAGTGTTCTTGGGCAGGATGTCTTCCAATAATATTTTCAACTTCGGGATATTCCATTGGCCGTCGCCGAGGTTATAGACGAGTTGTCCTTCCGTGTCTTTCTGTGTAACCTTGAAAACCGCATAGAACGTCCTGTTGGCCGATAGAACTCTAAGGTCTTTGTCTAGGATCAGGAAGGGCTCTCGCATGGTATCTACGACGGTCTTGATGTACGTCCACGCAAATTCCCACAATTCGTCGGCATCAAAATCGGTATTTTTAACTGCTTTAGACATGGCTATGGGGTCTTCTATTCTCTTGATTTTTCCGCATCTCTTACATTTTATTTGAATTTCGCCGTCAAAAATCAGACCCTTGCAGAGGAGTTTCCCGCAATCACAGTGATATTCATTAGATTCCATAGAGCGAAAGCCCAAAAAAACGGACTTCGTGAGCCTCTGTGAGATTCTATGGACTTTCAATACAATTATACAGGATTCATCCGACGCTCATGAACAATATGGAGGCGTATGTGGATAAATGCGTTGACGGTGTCAATACTTGTCGGTAAATACGACCAGCCGATTGGAATAATTTTTCTGATCGGCATTCCAGTCCCCCTCGCATGTAATGAGATTGAGGTGTGACTTCCCGTCATCTGACCCGAACACGTCTGAGGCATCCGCGTCCGGATCGTACCTCCGGCTTTCGCGCACGATAAACATCGTGATATCCCCTTTCTCATCCTCAACATATAGTTCGTCTCCTTTTTGTAATGTATGTAAATTATCAAATATCGCCGGTATGCCGTCTTTCCAGCCGTAGTGCCCGTCAATAACAGCTGTACCAACTTCCCCGGGGCGGAAACCCACATAGAGCCATGCCGCATTACTGGGATCTTCCGGCACATCCATCTCGCCCTCTGCGGTAAGGCCCACATATTCTAGAGTGGCGTTCACGTTTATCTTCGGGATGATGAGACGGGTCGGAAGCTCTGAACGTGTATGAACAAATTCCACCGATGCGACGCTCGCAATATCGCGCCGAATCTCACTCTCTGCCGACGAGTCCCGGCTCGTGAACGAGTCTTCAGCTGACAGGCCATGGATCAGAAGGAAAACAACGATGAGAGAGAATGCAATGCCGACGATATCGCCAACTGTCGGAGGCCATTTTATCGGCGTTTGTGATTGCATAGCTTTTCTAAAAGATTCATGTGATACGAACCCATGACCAAGCCGATGCCTACACTGCGCATATCACCGCCGTATAATTTTTAAGGCCATAAACGCTATTGAAATGAGGAGTAGGAGCGTGATAAGTGCATCAAGCGGAGTTGTAAATAAGCTCTTGGCCGACAGAATGAGGTTTAGAAGATTGGAGTTTGTTATTGCCGTTGATGGAAGCTTAGGTCTCACCGCAACCCTAGGATGTACCTCAGCCACCGCCAACTCAGAAATGAGGTTGGCTCTCGTCAGGGGGCCGAAGTAGCCAACCGGTGGCGAAATGTTATTGGCTGTCTGATACTTGGCTACTGCAGCGCGTGTAAGTGGCCCGAAGTACCCATAAGCCACACCGGGTGGTATCGTGAGAAATCCCTTCTCCTCAAGAATGGTCTGGAGACTTACGACATCTGCGCCTTCAGCGCCTCTGTCCAGCGACCGTGTAAATGTAGTCGTGGCTTCAGGATAAAGCGCCCTACCGAAATCGGGAGCCGATTCAGACGCCGCAGCCTCTGCCGGTATCGCGTCAGTGAATATTACTCGGCGCTTCGGGTAGGTGTCGTTCACGCGGTTCCAAATTCCTTCGCAGGTAATGAGATTCAGGTGAGCGAGTCCATCCTGTGATGTGAAAACAGGCGTTGCGTCAGAATCTCGATCAAAAAGCTCAATTGCGCGGACTACGAACGCAAGGGTGTCACCCCTGTCGTCTGTTATATATACCCTGTCGCCTACTTGGATTTTGTCTAAGTTATAGAACACAAACGGCACTCCATTCTCAATGCCAAAGTGTCCGCCAATGACCGCACTCCCCACTTGTCCCGGATGAGGACCGAGAGAAAACCATGCAACATTTTTGGAACCGGCCGGTACATCCATTCTCCCATCAGGTGTGATGAGCGCATCCTCTATGGCCGAGTCCACTCCGATAGCGGGGACCTTGAGACGAACAGGAAGTCCTTGCGGTATGCCTCCCGGGTCGCGGATATCGGAGTACGCGAGCGACCCACCGACGCGCCCGGTCAATGGAAACTTAATTATCGGGAACTTCCACCCAAAAAGTTTATCGGCTACAGCTACTTCAGGATTATTTTGTTTTTGCTGTAGCTCCAGCGAAAGATAGTACAGAGCCCCCGCAATCGCGATAAGAAACGCGCTCGCCAGTAGTACCGTGATTAGAGTCTTTGTCTTCATGCTTTTTTACCTCTCTTACTTTTCCAAGTTGCAGCGAGAAATATACCGAGTGTCATAAGGACTCCTACCAAGAACGCCCATACGATAACCTTCAGATTGAGACCTGACCCCGTTTCCGGAAATGCCGGAGCAGATCTCGGGTACTGATCGGGAAATTCCGGAACAGTTCCCACTTCCGGAAAATCCGGAGTATCAACCTCTACGGTAATAGTGGCGCTACCAATTGCCCGTAAACCATTCGCGAAAGCAGTCGCGGTAACGGTGTTCGTCGTTGTTTGCTGTAGATGGGTCGTGCAACTATAGATCCACACCTCACTTACATCTAGGAGGCTATTGCCATTTGTATCCCCAAGCCGACCCGACATGGTATTACACTTATCGTCGCTGACAACGACTTCGCTCAATGGCACGACGCCGGGATTGTTGACTCTGTATGTAAACGTAATAGGACCTCCTTCGGCGGGCAGGGATAGGGGATAGGCGACCTTGGTTATGTTAACGATACTCACGAGTGGCGGTAGTTCATCCGAACCAATAATGACCGTCGCATACGCTTTGTGTGTGGCGAGTATGTTGTTGGCGTATCCCGTCGCGGTCGCAATACTCTCTGTGGTTTGGGAGAGCTGCATATTGCAGGAATATCGCCATGTTTCGCTAAATCCCAGCTTCCCATCCATATTGTCATCGCCCTCCACAAACGTTATGGGGCTACATGTGTCATCAACGACTTTCACATCAGTCAACGCTACTTCTGCAAGAAAGTTCTTAACCGCGTATTTGTACAGTACGCTCCCTGCCCCCGAGGGCAGAGCTAAAGGCTCCGGTACCGATGTGATACCTATCAAAGGAACATGCAACACGCTGGTACTTTCTTGCTGCGCCAAGACACGCTCGGCACTGTATCCGAATACGGATACGACAACTAACATCAGAATATATATTTTTGGTGTATGCATACGGGCAATGTTCATATTTGCAAGAGTGCCTTCGTGTGTATATTAGCGGAAATGCTTCAGGCGCGCTTTTTTGTTTTTTTCCCTGCGGACTTGACCTTGGGCTGCATGCCCCTCCATTCGCCGACAATTTTGGCAGCAAAAGCTTTTGCCTTTTTTTGGTGCTGTTTGCCTTTGGGTCCTAACAGGTAATACGTTCCTGCGCCGGCCACCGCCGCCGCACCGAGTGCCTCCACTGCGCCAAGCGCTCTTCCGCTATTCTTTTTTACTTTCTTTCTCGTCATATATATGCCATTACGATTACTAATGCCGACTTTTGTATCTTCTTCTCTTCTGGAAAAAGAGTCTGAACACGCTACTATCCCGGATATCTTCCAGTATTTCTCTGCTTGTATCACCGACCGAATCAATATCTTTTTCCGCTCTTTTCAAGATGCTAGAAAATGAATTGAGCGCCCGCAGGATGGCGATGGATATGAGTACGGCCAGCACGCCGAGGATGACGAATCCAACCGAGGAGATGAAGAAGAATACCTGGGACTGCAGGACGGCGGTCATGGAGTACTGCTCCCGCGGGGAGGAAGCCCCGTATTCGGAAATCCGGGAGAACCAACAAGGACGGTAGCGAGGGCGTAGTCTAGAGCGATAAAACCATTTGCCGCACCTTTAGCCGTAGCAATGTTGCTGGTTGAAATCGGAACATTCGCTTGACAGGTATACGTCCACGACTCTCCGGTGTCGAGCAAATTGTCGCTATTTGTATCGCCCGAGATACGAGCAACCGAAGCGCATTTGTCGTCAGTGACAGTCACATCATGCATTGCGACCGCACCTGGATTTGTGACGGTGTATGTATATGTGACATTCCCACCTCCAAATGGAAACGGGGTTAAGCGGCTCGGCACTTTGACGATGTTGATGAGAGGGGGAAGCAGTCCCGTATCTGGGAGACCCGGTACTACTCCTACAACAACGGTAGCGAGCGCGGTATCGTACGCATCATGCCCGTTGGCCTGACCGTGAGCGGTGGCGGTATTAGTAACGGTTTCTGAAACCGTCTGTATACAGCGATATGTCCAAGCTTCATCAAGGTCTAGCTTTGAATCGCCGTTGATATCGCCTGAAACAAACGTTACCGCAGTACACGTATCATCTTTTACCCATACGCCGATCATTGGAACCGTCCCTATATTTGTTGCCGTGTATATATACGCGACGGATCCCGGTCCTGCCGGCAAAGCTAACGGTGTCGGCACTTTTGTAACTTTGATAAGCGGCAGTGGTGCAAAACTTCCACCGCTGCCGCCTGACGCTGCCGCCGGTGCGGGTGGTGGAATGTCGGTGTTGATGACGGTACATATCTTATCCTCTCCGGCAGCGAGCGTGAACGTGCCTCCCACGCAATCCAAGCCGAACGTCTGCGTATATGTTGGGAGAGAAGGATGCGCAGCCTCGGTTACGATGTATGCCCCTGCCGATAGCGTGTAAAGCGCTCCGGGCGTGGTCGCCCCGGCAAGCGGAGACCCCGTTACATCCAATGTAGACGTAGCGCTCTTTACGTGGATGAGAAAATCGGAAGGAACTGCGGTACCGCTCACATTAATAACCGACTTGATGATGTGCAGGGTGGCGGAAGCGGGCGGGGTGTCATCATTCGTGATCGTACACGTGTAGGTAGCGCCTGATACTGCACTTGCGATCGTGCAGTCGCTACTCGCGCTTGTGCCGTACCCGGCAGGGCCGCCGCTCTCGGCGACGCTGTATGCCTTACCTGCCTGCAGAGTGTATGCGGTACCGGGTGATTCAGCACCTGCGGCGCTACCTGTACCGCTTCCGCCGTTGGACGAGCTGACGGTGAGCGTCCAGGCACTTGCGGTGGATGTCCCGACATTGTCGTTGACTACATGCTTAATGACATTGAGAGTAGCCGGAGCGGCGGGAGGGATACTGATCGTGTTGGAATCTGTCGTGATGGTGTGTCCAAATGCCAAGAGCCTTCCTGACATGTGGACAAAATGTCCCACATTGATACCGGTGGAACCAAGTTCGTCAGCAATTATAGTTCCCACGAATGTGGGCGTAGCCGAGGTAGAGGAGTTTGCTCCCAGTGAGGCGAGGCCACCGGGAGTCCAAAATACATTGGACGCGAGGGCGCCGTTTGCCAAGGCGACGAGGGAATTGGCTCCTGTCGTAAGTGGTCCACCCGATCTGAATATCCACACGTTGCCGCCGTCGCCGCCGGGAGCAGTCAGGTCAAGGGTCACTGTCGTGGACAAGGTTATGTCCATTGCTCCACTACTTTCGTAACAACCGGGAGGGAATACCCCTGGAGGATTTGTTCCGATAATTATCGCGTCCAGAGCAACGTCGGTGCCAATAGGCGTACAAGATTCAGCGTTCAGGTCCGCCAAAGCAGATGCTTGATCCAGCCCGACCTGAGTAGGGCACGGCACTGTAGCTTCGGTCAATGGCGTAATCGTTACGCCATTGATGGATATTGGCGCTGTGTCTGGAGCTGTCGTGTAACAAACATCTCCTGTGATAGCAGTTTCCAACCCGGCGTTCAGGCTGTTGGTCCATGTGTCGGAAACGATGGCATACGTGTTAGAGGTGAGAAGGGCCGCAGCTGCCGCACTGACCTGCGACTCTGCCGGCACGGTACTCCCCAACTTTCCGGACCACCACACGGCGAGCACGATGATGAAGAGAGCGATGAAGCCGATGATGAGAATGTTCTTTGGTATTGAAGTCATATTTGAGCATTACAATGTCCTGTCTAGTAATGTGCGCTCAAGTACGCTCTAGTTATAGGGCCGAAATTGCCAAGTGCAGGAGCGATTCCTACATTGGCCTGGAATTCAGCAAGCGCTGCGCGGGTGAGGTCGCCGAAGTAGGAGGTCGCGCCAACCCGTGCGAGAGCCTGCGCGGCAGAGCCCTGATTTTGCGAGATCAAGAATTGCTGAAGAACCTCTACATCGCTATCGGTATCCCCTTTGTAAAGATTCACCGTGATAGAGCGAACACCTCCAGAAGAGGCGGAATCGCTCTGCTGTCGCGCCAACTGGAGTGACTGCAAGATTGCCGACAATTCGCTGATTTGCAACAGCAGGCCAGGGATTCTTGGGTCTGAAGATACCGAGGTTGAAGTTTGCGTTTGATTTGCGGGCGTTGAAGTTTGTGTTTGCGTTTGTGTCGGAGTGGGTGTCGGAGTGGGTGTCGGGGTTACGGGGGTTGATTGTCCTGAATCTGCTTGCGGTGGGTCTGCTTGCCCTGAGTCCGTTGAAGTGGTAGAGCCCGAAGAAGGCACGGTAACAGCGCTTGCGTCCAAAGTCACTGCCGCCTGCGCCAATGCTCGGCCGTTCAGTGTTGCGCCCGTATTGAGCACAATCGTTGTTTGATCCAAGATATTTCCATTAAAGACGGCCGTAGTGCCAATGGTCGTTTGCCCGGCTACAACCCAAAAGATATTACTAGCCTGCGCTCCGCCTGCGAGAACTATTTTCGCTGCAGAACTAACATCTAGACCTTGTGCTATCTGGAAGATCCACACGTCGTCCGCGCCGCCGGAGAGCGTGACATCTACAGGAATCGTAACGCCGGTACCCCATTTGTATACACTTGGTGCGAGAGTGAGTCCGCCGATATTTCCTGCGCCAAGTTCAGTGACATCGGGCGCTCGCCCTGCTGCATCGGTGTAAGCATTTTGCATATCTAGTACGGCTGTAGTCAGATTCGCAGGCGTCGGATCCGCATAGCCGGGAGCGTATACCTTTCCGGTTACCATGGCCGATGTGGAGAATGCGCCAGCCGCAGGAAGCGTCAGTGCAAATCCGGTTATGTATGTCGCAGCTGCCGGACTAAGTCCCAGATCGCCGACAACGGATGTAGATCCGGTGGTAGAGATGCCTGTTTTCGCGAGGATTACAAAATTACCCGCTGTTCCTAGATTTACTGCCGCGGGGCCAGCCGCAAGTGCTGTCATGGGCCCCGCAAGACCGAGTACAAAAGAGGCGACCGTTACGACTGCTGAAGCTTTATTGAATATTTTCATACATTATTTCTATAAAGGGTATTAAGGACCCTATATACAGACACTAAAACAACGGAACAGATAGATTCCGTACCCTTACTAATTGGCTTGAGTTGCCTTGATAATCGGAGAAACCGAGGAGGTTCGAGACCTTCGTTGCTCCAAGTTTACCACCTTCCCCTTCTCAACAACCTGGAAAAATCCGCTATTGTGGATAAGTTTTAAGTTATCAACTCCAATATCTCGGCGAGGCTCTGAACTCCGTGGGGCTTCGGCATCATTGAGTTCTATCGCGCATGCGGTCTTGCCCGTAGCCGAGGCGGTAGTATGATTATTGTACTATCAAATTAATCTCTAAAGAATATGAACTATTTTGAAATGGGTCAGGGAATGATGGGATTCGGTCTTTCTACGCCCGGCTTCGTGGGGTTTTGGCTTATCGTGATACTGGCGTGGAGTCTGGCGTGGAAAGGTCTCGCGCTCTGGCGCGCAGCTAAGCGCGGCGAGAAGATATGGTTTATCGTATTCCTGCTCGTCAATACGCTCGGCATTTTGGAGATAGTCTATCTATTCTTCGTCACCGGAGCCAAGCTGTCGGATTTCAAGCTGCCCAGCTCGCCAAGCGAGCCGAAGAGTGAATAGCGCGCCTAAAACCTCTGTGGCGCGTAGCCGACTCGGCGCACTCCCCTGCGACCGGCCGGACATGCTCTAGATAATCTGGTGGATGAGCCAAACGAGTATTGAGAGTACGACAGCGCCCAGAAGCGCCGGCCAGAATCCCACCACGACGAATCCGGGGACGACATACGACATCGCCCAGAAGAGGAGCGCATTGAGAATGAAAGAGAAAAGCCCGAACGTGATTATCGTTATGGGCAGAGTAAGTAGCGCAAGCACGGGGCGTATCACCGCTACGATAACCGACCATACCAGTGCGACGAGAAGAGTCGTCTCCCACCCGCCGGTGATGTGGACGCCGGGGACGATGTTGACCGTAAGCATCACGGCCACGATGACTCCCAGATAACGCAGTATCGTATTCATGTGGACATTATAGTATCACGCCTGAATCTTTAGCCCGCATATATGAAAAGACCCCGCAGCGAGCTGCGGGGTCTTTTGGCTATTCCCACTTATCGTCGTCAGTGTCGGCTGCGTCCGCATCGTCGCCTGAGTCGCCATCGTCCGTGTCCCCGTCTTTGTCTTCGTCCTCATCTGCCGCCTCATCAATAACGCCGCTCGCAACCCCTCCACTATCCAAATCGTCATCGTCGTAATACGACATACGTTATACGGTTAACCCTTTAATAGAACCCCGAAGTATGTCTAGCAAAGCTCAACAACTACGGGGCGGGACTTGCTTATGTAGCACCCGAAGTCCCGCTGCTCGCCCAATAGCCGCACCCCTTTCGGTGCGCGGTATCGGGGACACGCCCATGGTATCCGTACATTGCAAACGCGCAATATGCCCGAGGGCTAGGCTGTGAATAACCGAGGCGCCGCGTATAGCGGCGCCGAGCCCCGACCGAAGCGTCGGGGCTTACCTAACACGCGCAATACGCCCTATAATGCCCTCATGACCCCTATCTCCCCGGACGAACCGCTCTCAAAGCACTTCAGGCTGACTCCCATCCAGCGAACAGGCCTCAAAAAGCTAAGGATAGCGAGCGTCCGCGACCTCCTGTACCACTTCCCCGTCCGATACGACCAAGGCGGGGACGATTCCGTTATCGGCTCCGCCACTCCGGGAGCATCGGTTACGGTGTTCGGCACCATCGGCAGCCTCAAGGCGCGCAAGTCGTGGAAGCGCAAGATCCCCGTGGGAGAGGCCGTCGTGAAGGATGCTTCGGGCTCTATCAAGATAATGTGGTTCCATCAGCCATACCTCGTCAAGAAATTCTCCGACGGACAATTCGTCAAGGCGACGGGAGTGGTAGGCGGCTCGTCGGGAAAGACGTATCTTGCCAACCCGCACGTGGAAGCGGCCGACCCGGCCGAGGCCGGGCTCTTCGCACCGGCAAAACCTGCGACCTTATCGCGCGATTTATTCGCGGTGTATCCGGAAACGCGCGGCATCACCTCCCTGTGGTTCCGGCACGCCGCTAAGAGGCTGCTGGAGCGCGGCGCACTGGATGCCATACCGGACCCGCTGCCGGAAAATATCTTGCACAAATATCATCTGCCGCACCTCGCGCGCGCGCTTCTCTACATCCACAAGCCCGACACGCTCGCACACGCTTTAGCCGCGCGCAAGCGCTTCTCTTTTGAGGAGATATTCGCCATACAGGTGGCGCGCGCGAAAGAGCGCGCCGAGAACGACGCACTCTCCTCATTCCCCGTGCACGAGGGGGCGGTACTCGCTAAGCGCTTTCTTGGATCCACGGAGGTGTCCCCCACATCCGCGCAATCGCGCGTGATAGGCGAGGTACTTGCAGATTTTGAGAAAAGAAAACCGATGAGCCGCCTGCTTGAGGGAGATGTGGGCAGCGGCAAGACGCTGGTCGCGGCGGCTACCGCGTATGCGATAGTCAATTCGCGCCCTCCCGGCCGCGACTCCGGCACTCTTCAGGTCGCCTACATGGCCCCGACGGAGATACTCGCGCAACAGCATTTCCGCTCGTTCATAGAATACTTCCGCCATCTGCCTATAGCGATAGGACTCATCACGGGAAGCGGCTGCAAGAAATTCCCCTCCAAGATGAATCGGGACGATGCGACGAATATTTCGCCCGCTCAGCTCTTGAAATGGGTCGCGGGCGGCGAGATAGCTCTTGTGGTCGGCACGCATGCCCTCATACAAAAATCCGTCGGGTTCCAGAATCTGGCCTACGTGATAGTGGACGAGCAGCACCGCTTCGGCACGAGCCAACGCAGAGCACTCGCGCGCAAATCACCAATAATGCCGCATTTCTTTAGCATGACGGCCACCCCGATCCCCCGCACCCTCGCCCTCACTCTCTGGGGCGACTTGGATATCTCCGTTCTGGATGAGCTCCCTCCGGGTCGCGCCAAGGTAACGACCTCAATAGTCCGCCGGGGGGAGCGCGAAGCGATGTACGAGACCGTGCGGCGGGAGCTACGCGCGGGCCGGCAGGCTTATGTGATATGCCCGCGCATTGAGGAGGCGGACCCCGCAAAGATCGGGGCGTTACAGGCCACATCGGTCAAATCCGAAGCCGCGCGACTGAAAAAAGAAGTGTTCCAGGAATACTCAATAGGCCTACTGCACGGCGCCATGCGGCCTGCCGAGAAAGACGCTGTGATGAAAAAATTCGCATCTCACGAGATAGATATACTTGTGGCCACATCGGTCGTGGAAGTGGGAGTAAACGTGCCGAACGCAACGGTTATGGTCATAGAGGGCGCGGAGCGTTTCGGCCTCGCGCAGATGCACCAGCTTCGCGGGCGCGTAATGCGCTCTTCGCATCCGCCGCATTGCTTTCTAGTGCCCGATACGGCCGGCGAGGCGGCGCTCAAGCGTCTCCGGACGCTGGAAAAGAGCGATGACGGCTTCGCGCTCGCCGAGGCGGATCTGGAGAATCGCGGAATGGGCGACCTCTACGGCAAAAGCCAGTGGGGTGTGAGCGACCTTGGCATGGAGGCTCTGAAAAATCCGCGGCTCATACAAGCGGCGCGCACCGAAGCGCGCGCTCTCGTCGCGGCAGATCCCTCCCTTGCCAAAAACCCCGCACTTCAAAAGCGCGCCTTCTTGCTCTCCGAAGACCTGCACGAAGAATGAAGCACTCCGCGATCCATGATGGAGTGCGGATGCGTGTCAGTTGGATGACGGCAGCTTGCAAGTCACGGTATCCAAGACCCCGCCGCCGATGGATTCGTAACGCAGTGACCTTACGTCCTTCTCGCCGGATATCCATTTCCCTTGATAGCACGCCATGTGGGACAACGTCAACTCTCTACCCCTGGAAGAGCTGCAGGCTACGATAGCCCACTCCGCGACGGGATTGCCGTCAAAGGTGCAGCCGGAGCTGCTCGTATTCCGTGTGTCGGAAGTAGAGGATTGCGATTGCGTTTGCACGGAAGCACTGCCGCCCGGCAAGCCGACGTTCGCGCCATAGTCATAATTGGGAGTATAGGCCGTGCCCGAAGACAAGCCCGATGACGGTGAAGACCCGCCTCCGACGGACACCCTGAGGGAGCTCTGGGCGGTGTTGCCGGCAGAATCCTGCACCTCCGCCGTAAGGATGTACAGTCCGCGGGTTCCGTAGGAGTGTACGAAGCTCTGAGCGTCTGTGAAGCCCTGCGCTATTTCCCCGATGCGGACTATCGCTGCGGACGTGTCGCCGGAGGAGAAGCTGTAAGCGAGCGGATACCCTTCCGGATCGGACGCGTTGACGGTCCATCGGCCGGTCTCACCTACCGCGAGCGAGGTCGGACCGTTTATGGAATTGATAGACGGCGATTTGTTGGAGGCGTCTACACGCGAGGACACCGCGCACTGCCAGCCCGTCGTGCAGCCGCCTGAATTCTTGACGGCTATCCACGGGCTTGCGCAGACCCTCGTCGGGTGCGGCGCTTCCGTGCACGCGGACGGAGCAGACGAGGCGCCGGACGATATTGCGGGCGTGGTTTGTGTGGAGGGTCTGGCGTTGTTTGCTCTCTCCGAACCTGAGCACAGGTCCGCGATGGCAGATCTGGTCCGAAATCCGACGACTCCCCACCCGGTCGTATCCGGCGTGCCGGAGGAAACTATGCCCTGCTGCGATTGCAGATTGCGTACTGCGGATTCCGTGAGGGGACCATAGTATCCGGTCACCAAATCGGCGGTTAGCAAGCCGCGACCTGCGAGGAATTTCTGGAGCGAGCTAACCTCACTTCCGCGACTGCCGACGTAGAGAGAGTTATAAATAATGGGACATGCGGTAGTCCCCTGCGATGCGCCGGCGGGCGAGCCTGCCGAGCCCGTTGCCGTGTTGTCCGCCGGTGTGTCGTCTGAAGGCATATCACCCGAGGCAGCGATGATGGATTGTATCTGCTCCTGCAGCTGCGCTATCTGCGCTCGCAGAGCCTCTATCTTCTGCTGTAGCGTGTCATCGTTTGTGAGTGCGCTGGCAAAAACCGGCGCAAGAAGCACGGCAGCGAGGATGCCGATTGTGAAGTGTCTCATAGAGATTACTTAAATAAATAACTAATAAATAATTAATTGCTTGTCGTGACGGAGATATCGTCCGTGCGCCCGAGCGAAGGCCCGCGTTTCAGGATGATAGAGAACGCCCCGCTCTGCGAATATGTGTGGGAGAGCGTTTTGGTGGAAGCGGTCTGGGCGCATGAAGATCCTCCGTCGCTCTGCGCAACGTGTGCCGTGCCGTCGCCCCACGATAGATCATATCCGGTGCATGAAGACGGCAGGTCAAATTGTATGGTGAATCCGAGGGTGGCGCCGCTGGATTGCAGTGTGGGCGGGTTGTACGAATATTCCGGTACAGGCGGGGGCTGCACGAGTATCGTCTGCGTACCGAGCGTCTCGCCCGATGGCGCGACCAGTATGGCCGTGTAAATGCCGGTGGAATTGTACTGATGAGAGAACGTGAAAGACTTCGCGGTACACTCTCCCTGCGATGTGATTACGTTGTTTGACTGCCCGTCCCCATACGAGAGTCTGTACGTGCCTCCCGCGCAAATAGAGGAATCCTTCACGCTGCCGGTAAACGTGACGGCGAGCGGCGCGTTGCCGGAGGATACCGAGGCGGAGAGAGCGCCGCTTGCGGGCGTCATGTTTGCCACCGTGACGCTCACAGATCCGGCGGTCTTTGTCCCCACGGTTCCGTCGGACTGTGAGACAAATAGGACCAGCTGCGCGTTGTACGTGCCGGCGGATGAATATGTATGCGTGACGGACTGCAACGAGCCGTTGCACGTGGTATTGCCGACATTGCTGCTTCCGAGTTCCTGACCATCGCCGAATATTATGTTGTACGCGAGTCCGGCTACGCATGAGACGTAAAATGTGACCGGGAACGGCGCCGTGCCGGACGTGGTGAAGGCCGATATGGTGCCCGCCGGAGTGGATGATGGCGTTGGGTTGGACGCGTTGCCGGAAACCGTCACGGTGGCGCTTGTGGAATGCGAGCCCGAAGAAAGCAGTATGCGGTAACTTCCCCCGGCCTGATATGTGTGCGTATACGTATTCTGAAGCTGGCTGCAGTTGCCCGACGGCACGGTTATGTTTTGCACCGCTGTGCCGTCGCCGAAGTCCAGTATGTAAGTGGCGCCCGAGCACGAGCCGGCGGTGTTGACGGTCGCCGTGACGTTCACGGTGAGAGGGGCGGCACCGGAGATGGGTGTCACGCTTATGTAGCCGCCGACCGGTGCCTGAGTCGTCGGGGCGGCGCCGGAGACTCCGTTGTACGTACCGCCGGAGCACACTATGGATATGGCGGTAGCCGTGCGCGGACCCACCGTGCCGTAGCCCGTCGTCTCCGGATTGCCGGAGGACACTATGTTGAATTTCGTCTGCCAGCGACGGACGGCAGCTTGTGTGAGCGTGCCGTAGTAGCCAGTCGTTAGTCCTTCCGGATAGATGGCCGGATCGCGCGCGAGAAATTGCTGCAGGCGCATCACGTCGTCGCCACTTGCGCCAATATTGAGCGAGCGGCCTATTTGCGGACATGCTGCCGAATAAGTCGCGGCACCGGTATCGTACGTGTTGTAAGCGGGTGGCGTCGCACCGGTACCCTGCGCCATGTATCCCTGCAGCAGTTGTATCTGCGAGAGAAGGGCCTGCAACTGTGATCGCAGCTGCGCGATTTCCGTAGAAGTACCGTCGGTGTATGTGGGAGTGGATACGGCAAGGCTTCTTACAGTCACTACTCCTGTCATTCCGGTGCCGGCGGCACCGTAGTACCGGTCGTGGTACGAGTACGTCCCCGCCGCATTGAAGATCACCGAATACGTCTGACCCGGCTCTATAGTGCCGCTGTCAAACGAGCCGTCATCAAAGACGACCGAGTGCACCGAGGAGCCGTTGTTGCGCCATACGACCGTGTCGCCTACACTGATAGATATAGTATTGGGCGCGAAGAAGCTGTCCATCGCCGAGACAGCGACCTGAGCCGCAGAGCTGACCGCAGGCGCGAAAAGTACGACGATAAGCGCAGGTAGAAAAGGGAGCCACATATTGCGGGACATGATGACATTGTGGCATGCCCGACAGACCGCGCAACCACCCGATATGCACATCTCCATGTCCGGGGAAAAGATGGAAAAGACGAGTCCCGCCTGCATGAAGGTGCCGGAAATATCGCTCTTACCTTGCATCTACTGCATAGGATCACATGTCGCCACGGATAATTCGTTCGCCGTCGCGAACGAATTTCCGCAGCCCCGTCTCGCGGTCGCGCGTACTCGCGCGACATCGCTCCGACCCGGACATGTACGCGAAAACAGCACGAAGGTGCTGTTTTCTGTCATGTCCGCCCTCTTGGACTGGAACTTCTGGGAAACCCACGGTTTTCCCAATCCTTCCTCCACGGGGAACCAGCCGGTTCCCCGACCCCCTTCTGTTCGAGTCCGCGCGGGCGTACTATTCACTTCGTTCATGTCCGCCCTCTTGGACTCGAACCAAGAACCGCCGAGGTATAAGCTCGGTGCTCTACCATTGAGCTAAGGGCGGCCAATGGGGATTATAGACTCAACTGATGACTTTGGCGACCGCTTTCTTGCCCGCCATAGCTTTAGCGACGGCTGGGGCGACGCGCTTGTCAAACATGTCGGGGATTATGCGGTTGGGCGTGGGGCGCGGTATGAGGCGCGCTATCGCGCGAGCGGCCTTTAGCTTCATTTCATCCGTTATCTTCGTCACCTTGTTATCAAGCGCCCCGCGGACAAGGCCGGGGAAAACGAGCGAGTTGTTT
>JANLHO010000035.1 GCA_024654485.1 Patescibacteria group bacterium
TGTGTATAAGCAGGACACGAGCTCCGCGGAGGACATCCTGAAAGACGCCATTGAGAACGTGACAGCGCCGCAAGACGTTGATTTCCTCATGCGGCTCGCGCAGTATTACGTGAACGTGGGCGATACGGAAAATGCGCGCACATACTACAACCAAGCGCTTGATAGGGCGCGCTCGCTCAACAATCCGCAGCTGGTGGCGCACATAAACCAAGCTCTGGACCGCCTCA
This sequence comes from Patescibacteria group bacterium, assembly GCA_024654485.1. Classification (GTDB taxonomy): domain Bacteria; phylum Patescibacteriota; class Minisyncoccia; order Phycocordibacterales; family UBA2100; genus UBA10103. The sequence goes on from JANLHO010000035.1 coordinate 228, forward strand.
AATAACCCGCCTCAAACAGCCCGCCTCATAACCCAACCCCGATATTTATTTGCCCGATTTGTCCGAGGGTTACCCTCGGACAGGATTTCATGGCTCTACCACGGTGGCCGAGGGTTACCCTCGGACAGGATTCGTACAGAAAAGCTGTATAATATGAGCAATGGAGCGGAAAATAACGTTTGAACCCGGCCTCTACTACCATATCTTCAATAGGGGCGTGGAAAAGCGCGCTATTTTCCTAGACGACAATGATAGATCGCGTTTTCAACATCTTCTTTATCTGACAAATGGCAATAAACCTCTCGTTTATAAACGCATTCATGGATTACCCTTGGACATAGACCGCGGTACTCAGCATGTGAACCTGTTGGCATACGGATTGATGACGAATCATTTCCACATTGTCGGGCAGGAAAACGATTCCCGGGGACTTAGCAAGTTCATGTCTAAATTATCCACTTCGTACTCAATGTATTTCAATACGAAGCATCAGCGAAGCGGGTCATTGCTTGGCCACCCGTTCAGGGCAAAGCACATAGACAGCGACGACTACTTTCGCTGGGTCATGTCATATGTGCACCTAAATCCACTGGATCTCGTAGAGCCCGATTGGAAAGAGAAAGGCATCAAAGCTCCGCAAAAAGCCATCACTTTTCTGGAGTCTTACTGCTATTCCAGCTATCCCGATTATTTTGGCCCGACCCGACCGGAGGGCAAGATTATCAATAAAGAGATGTTGCCCATAGACATTTCGTCGCTTGAGAGCTTTGATGCGATGTTGAAAGAATTCACGGATCCATTTGAGCGACCGGATTTGGAGGTATGGTAGCCGACTTGTCCAAGCTTGTCCGAGGGTTACCCTCGGACAGGATTTTATGGCTCTACCACGGTGGCCGAGGGTTACCCTCGGACAACGCCCCTCGGACAACATTCGGGCAGTTCTTGGTTCACCGCGCTCCGTGGGACGTGTGAGTAGTGCATAATTAGGGAATGCAAATATTATCAGATCCGGCGGTCACTGCCCTCGTATTTGTCCCGTTTATCGCTGCTCTTGTCGGCGCATTTTGGATCGGCATGCACCTAGGTCGTTTTGCGTGCAGACATGGGGTGTGGCGTTGGGCATCTGCGCTTATCGGCATGTGCACATATCTGCTAGTATTCTTGGTTTTGATAGTTATAGTTTCCGCTCTTGTGGCGGGGATGGTCGCATCGGGTCCCGGTGTGGAAGGCATCGGCCTGGGCCTGCATGTAGGCTTTACCTACATGGAATGGGGGCCTCTGATGTTGTTGATTTCTCTCGGCGCAATAATTACCGTGGGCTATAAAAGTACGCGGCCGGAAAAGTCGCTACCCGCGCAAAGTTGAGTTGGGGATAATTTGGCGGGAGGGGGAGGGGGCGTGGTAATGTCGGCTATATATGAGCATCCGCACGGTGGCGGCGCACGCTTGGCATTATGGGCGCTGGGTGCTGCTCGGCATCGCCATCTTCTTCGTCGTGCTGATAGTGGCCCGCATCCCCGCGGTGCAGGAGAAGGAGAGGACCGCGGACACGGTCGCTTTCATGAGAGCTTTGATGCGATGTTGAAAGAATTCACGGACCCATTTGAGCGACCGGATTTGGAGATTTGGTAGCCGACCTGTCCAAGGGTTACCCTTGGACAGGGTTGACATTGACAGCGATTGTAGCACGCCCTGTGCAAAACCTAGTTGACGGCGTTTGCAGGTGGTATCATTGCGATACCACAAGTCCATGGCGTGGTGGGCCAACGAGAAAAGGGCCCGGCCGTAAACCGAACCCTTTCTCTACTCTTGACTGGGCTACGACATAGTCGTGGCCTTTGTCATTTTCCGCCAAATGGGGAAACAACGAAAGCCGTACTTGCGAGCGTAGATCCGTCTACCATTTTTGGTGCGACGATACGGAACACAAGCGACCATGACATACCCGCGAGCTATGCGCTCTTTGTAAGTCATAGCGGTTTTGGATTAACTCCAAGCCGTCTCTAACTTCATCGGCTATTTGATTAACGACCACCGAATCAGAGAGAAATTAATCGGACTTGACCTGCCCGAAACTTCCGGCAGGTTGAGGCCGACTCCAGACAAAAAAGAGCCCATGCAGCGAGCTAACGAGTTTTGCTCATTAGCTGCTGTATGGGTTCTTTTGGAACTACTGCACCTAATAATAAAACCGCGCTCGCTGTCCGCATCAAGTTTGTACTTGGTGAGGAAACCTAATTATATATGAGCACTTCATGAGCAATACGCACGCACTGTGGGGATAGGCTGGGGAGCCTAGATGAACATGAACACCCGCGCGAATACTCGTAGCGCACCAATCACGGCTGCGGATCCGAACAACAGGATAAAGAAAGCCGCAACGCCTGCCCACCCGCCACTTTTTATTGATAGCCTCGGTTTGACCTTGTGATACAAGACGCCCGCGCTCACGGCGACAATGACGATAATGAACTCGTCTAGCGATGTCTTATTGAACTGCTGCGAAAAGTAGTTTACGCAAGCGGCAAGCAGAAAGCCGATACCCCACGCTTCGCCTCTTGAAACCGTTGGCGACCCCTCCATACGGCTACTATATCACGATTTAGAATATGGCTTACTTCCTAGAAGTATTGTTGTGAGGGAATAGGTGTTAATAACCTCAAGGGACAAGCTAATCAATCTTAACTTACCATGGCCCAACGTTACTACGTCAACAAAAACGCGCAGTCATACAGCAACGACCACGAAGTTCACGTTACGGGATGTGCCTTTTTCCCTAATCAGGAAGACATCATCTCGCTCGGTCTCTTCGAGTCATGCGGACCTGCGGTACCTGCAGCGAAGAAATACTTCGCAGACACGAATGGGTGCTACTACTGCTGCAATACGTGCCACACTAAATAGGTGAGACGCAAGCAGTAACTGTTTGACAGGAGGGCTCTATGGGTAGAAAGTGAAAGCCTATGGAGCCCTCGCCTTGGTATAAGAACCCCACGCTAATCGGTGTAGTAGGCCTTGTTGTCGCAGCTCTTGTGTACGCGGCATCCTACGATTCAGAACCAGCGGCGACAGCAGTGGACTCGGCATCAATCCGTGATGTACGCGCATCTCAATGCAATCCAAACTACTCAGGTTGTTTGAAGATAAATGCGGGTGATTATGACTGTGCAGGCGGCTCTGGAAACGGGCCAAACTACACAGGAACAGTTAGGGTTATCGGCTACGACGAATACGGTCTTGATCGCGATGGAGATGGATTGGGATGCGAATAGCCGATATAATTGTTTCATGACTCGCATAAGGGGAAACAGGGACGGCCCGAATCGTCGCAATGAGACATACCGCATCGGCGCTCGTAAGCATGTCCCGAGAGCTAAGGCAGTCCAAGAGGTTTTGGAGGGCAAACATTCGGGAGCGCATGTAATATCGGTGAACCGTCGAAGATACATCAGGGATAATCCGGACGACTCAAAGACAGATAATGTTAACCAAGGCAACTAATCCGACTGAACAGTTGTCGTGAGGTATTAGGTGCGCAATATAGCACGCTAGACATGATAGAGCGCAGACCCCCTGCGCACTCCGAATTAATTCGGGGATAATTCGGGGGTAGGAGTGCGGGGGTTTGGTACACTGATGAGATATGGCTCGGAGAAAGAGGGAAGAGTATCATGTGCGCTCTCTGAACAAGAACGGGGGCGGGAGTATTTCCGTTACTCTCCCCATTGAGGACGTGCGAGCATTGAGATGGCGCGACAGGCAGAGGGTCGTGGTGAAGCGCGTAGGAAAGAAATTTGTCATTGAGGATTGGAAGAAATAAAAGCTGCTCTATATGCCGAAGCTGCCGTACTCACGCCCCGTCATTATGGCGGTCTTGGCGTTCGTTGCCGCTGCCGGCGGGTATGGCGGGTATCAGGTCGTGCAGGAGTACGGGCGCTATGGCGCGGACTTTGAGACTAGGCTGCATGTGGTGGGGCAGGTGGTGGATGGAGATACTCTAGTGATAGAGAATGGAATCCGCGTGCGGCTCCTTGGGGTGGACGCGCCGGAGACGGGGGCGTGCTACAGCGAGGAGGCCAAGAAGTGGCTCTCGGCTTTGGTCTTGGGCAAGGAGATACTGCTGGAGAAGGACCAAACTCCCAAGGACGGTTTTGACCGACTTTTGCGGTACGTCGTGGTGCGCAACGAGAATCCGGACGTGGACGACGTTTTTGTGAACAGCGAGCTGGTGCGCGGCGGGTTTGCGGAGAGTATGTATACGAAACCGAATCGTCGGTACTTGTCGCAACTACAGGCGGATGAGCGCGAAGCGCAGAGCGAGGAGGCGGGTATGTGGGGTAAGTGCGACATGAAGAGCGTGACAGCCGAGCCGGAGCGCGAACAGGCCAGCGACCCCTTTAGCAAGGAGTGCGTCATCAAAGGCAACATAGACAAAAGCTACAGCAAGAATTATTTCCTTCCGGGTTGCCCGAACTATAAACGGGTGATAGTAGATACCCGCAAGGGGGAAAAGTGGTTCTGCACCGAGAAAGAGGCGCAGGAGGACGGCTGGCAGAAAAGCCCCGCGTGCAACAACATTTGGCAGACAGCGGATTGAGCCGGAATCCCGAATTAATTCGGGGATAATTCGGGATTTGTCCAAGGGTTACCCTTGGACAGGATTTTATGGCTCTACCACGGTGGCCGAGGGTAACCCTCGGACACGGACAGCCTCTGGGGACGGTTTTCGGGTGCTTGTATGCCTAGGCGCTTGGGCGGCGGGGTGCGGCGTTTGGTGGGGCGGCTGGGGGTATAATGTCGGGTATGAATGAGAGCCCCGTCGGGAGCTTCTTGAAATTCGCCATCGGCTTCATGGTATTTATCTCCGTGAGCTTCGGGGTGACGATAGCGGTCAATGTGTACGCGCAGAAGCAGGATGCCGAGCGGCAGACCGCCGCGGCGCTGCAGGCGATGCTGGAGCAGGAAAAATAATCATGACGCCGGGGGCCCGAAGGCCGCCCGGCGTCTGTTTTACTCGGGGAAGTCAAACTCAAAACCGGCTTCCCCTAGGATTGCCTCCAACTTATCCCGGCTCTCCTGCGAGAAGTTTTCATCGTTGAACTTTGATTTTGCAGCGGCGCTTTGATAGCGCTTGATTGCGCGTACAACGGCGAGAGCGCTCAGCCGCGTCTTCCGCGGAAATCGCTTCACTATCGCGCTTTCAAATTCCCGCCACTCGTCTCCGGTAGGAGAGCCCTTGCTCCCATCGGTCCTCTTGATGCCCTTCATTTTCGCTCCTGCGTGATGAGATCGTGATGAGATATAGAACAAGACAAAATTTGTCGGCGTCGGGAACGATGGTCCCCGACGCCGTACTCTTAGAAGGTGACGCCTCCCTGAACACGTCCCCGCAGAAGCGATTGTGCGATTTCTCGCACTTCTTCCACGAAAACGCCTCCGAACTGCTCCTTCGGCAACTTGTCGCCGTGGACCAGGCAGAGGTAGAGCGCGAACGCGGCCCTGCCGCGCTCAAGATCGAGGAGAGCTTGCACGAACTCGTCCTCGGTCAACTCCGCATCCATTTGCATAGTCGTCACCTCCTCTTCAACAGCCGCGCAGAGTAGCATTTTTCTATAAAAAGTCAATAACAATATGGCCATGATACATTGGAGTCATGCCGGAAAGATTGGAGCAGAAACCACAGAAATCCATCAAGGAAATAGTGGAGGTTCTCCAGCGGGAAGGATTTGAGGTGCTGGAGGCCCCCAAGGACGAGCAGACGCCGGACGAGGTACGGATGGAGGGGTTTGATGATTTGTCGGACGTGGGGAAACGCGCACTTGCCGCCCTGCCTGCAAACTGCCGCTCATACCTCTCGGGCGCTATCATACGCGACAATTACGGAGAAGACCGTATTGGCCGTAACGCTAAATGGTCTGAGGTTGCGAAAAAATACGGTCAAGAGGTCGCGGCATTTCACGATAGGGACAAGCTGCGGGGTAACGTTATGACGAACATTCAGGGTTACCTAGATTGGCTTGTCCTAGAATTGGACAGAGCCAATATCCACACGCCGCAGGCTGATTTCGTACGCGCCTCATACAAGAGGTTTAATGAGACTCTCGTCCCGGAGGAGTACGTCGGGATGAGCTTTGATGAGAAGCTTCGGGTCGTGGAGAAAATTGACGAGGTAGTGCGGCCGCTTCTCCGGCTCATAGCGACTGGCGAGATGCGGATTGACACGGACGCCTGAATCGGTAGTATGTGCCGCACAAGGCCGGAGAAAGCGGGTACCCTAGGGGTTTCAAGCGAAAAGCGCCTGCCGAGGTCGAGAAACTCTCGGGCGCCTTGTTTAGAACAGAAAGGAGTGAGCGAGTTTTCTTACCCGCCAACATTTTGCTGTGCACGCAGTGCGGTTCGTCGCACTGGAGAAAGAGATTCCGCAGGAACCTCGGGCAACGCAAATAAGATAAATGTGGGCGGGTCTAAGAGCTTCTAAACTCGCTTCGCTCATTAAGAATCTCTAAGATGGCAAAAACGAAAGCGGAAAAAGCCGCGCTCATAGAGCGGCTGCAGGAGGCGTTTAAATCGGCGACGTCTACGGTATTCGTCCACTTCAACAAAGTGAACGTGGCCGAGGAATCGGCGATGCGCCGCGAGCTTCGCGAGAGCGGAGTATCGTACATGGTCGCGCGCAAGACCCTGATACGGCGCGCACTCTCCGAGCTTGGGCACAAGCACGATGAGATGCCGATGGAAGGCGAGGTGGCGATAGCCTACGGCGGAGAAGCGGATGCCACGGCGCCCGCGCGCCTGATACACGAGTGGGGCACGAAGCTCACTAATCGGCTCGCTATTCTCGGAGGCCTCTTTGAGGGCAAGCTCATGGGGCAGACGGATATGCAGGAGATAGCGACTATCCCGCCGATAGGGACGCTCCGAGGCATGTTTGTCAACGTTATTAATTCACCGGTAGCGGGTTTTGCGATAGCGCTCAAAGCTGTTGCGGACAAGCGCGGTGAGTAATTAGAACCAGCGTATAGCGTATAGCGTTTAGCGTTTAGAAGGACTACTCCTCTATACGCTACAAGCTAACCGCTCAACGCTTCAAAAATTATGGCAGAAGCCCGCCCAAGGCGGGTCCGCCTCGGGCGGAAAGAATCTGTCTAACCTAAAACATTATGATGTCAGACGAAAAAAAGGAGAATGAGGTAGCGGAAACGGCCCCCGCGCCCGCCGAAGCTCCCGCAAAGGAAGAGGCGTCGGCAGGCGAGGAGGTTGAGGTTCCCTCTAAGTTCAAGAATATCGTAGAGGCGGTGGAGAAGATGACCGTGCTTGAGCTCAACGAGCTGGTCAAGGTATTTGAGAAGAAATTCGGCGTTTCCGCAGCCGCGGTAGCCGTCGCAGGTCCGGCAGCGGGCGGCGCGGCAGCAGGCGAGGAGAAGAGCGAATTCACGGTGGAGCTTACCTCCGTGGGCGAGCAGAAGATAGCAGTCATCAAGGTGGTGAAGGAAGTCCTCGGGCTAGGCCTAAAGGAGGCGAAGGATATGGTGGAAAGCGCTCCGGCCGTCCTTAAGGAAGACGTGAAGAAGGAGGACGCGGAAGAGTGGAAGAAGAAGATAGAGGACGCGGGTGGAAAAGTAACACTGAAGTAACTTTCCCGAATCTTGTCCGAGGGTTACCCTCGGACAAGATTTTATGGCTATACCACGGTGGCCGAGGGTTACCCTCGGTGAGCGGCTCCTCCCCTTGGTGGGCAGCTCGCGCGGGAGGCAGGCATTGTGATACTATGCCCTCGTATGGCCGATGAGTTCCTAGGGCAGCTTCTGGGGAATGCCGCGCGGGCGCGCGTCTTGAGGGTCTTTACCTTCAACTACGGCGGCCCCATGACCCTCACCCACATACGCAAACACGCCGGAGTTAACTCTCGCACGGCCTCCAAGGAGATACGCGCTCTGGAGAAAATCGGCGTCATCAGGAGGGGGAAGATATCCATCATGCTCAGCGGGGGTAAGCGCGCATCCGCCGGCAAACAAAAGGAATACGCGTGGGAGCTCTACCAAGGCCACAAGCACACCGCCGCATTGTCCAAATTTGTCCACGCGGTCTCGCCCGTAAGGCACGCCAAGATAATGGACGCGCTGAAGTCCTCGGGCAGGCTGATCGCCGTGATACTCTCCGGTACGTTCGTCGGAGACGATACGCGCCCCGCCGACCTTATCGTCGTTGCCGACGGGCTCAACGAGAAAAGACTGGAAGCGGCCGTTCGCGCTCTGGAGCCCAAATTCGGGCGTGAGATACGCTATGCGGCGTTCCAAGCCCCGGAATTCCGCTACAGACTTACCATACATGACCGCCTGCTCAGGGACATACTTGACTACCCGCACCTCATTCTGCTGGACAAAAAGGGGCTGCTCTAGGGGTGTAAAAGCCTTGAAAAGCGCCGTTCCACGCCGTTTTCATGAGAATATGGGGTATCCACAAACACGTGCCCAAGGGGGCTTTGCGGGGAAATGTAGTGTTATCATTGAGCCAAAGGGGTCGAAAAACCTTAGAAACTTATTGATATAACATTTATTTATGATAGTTACTCAATCGGCTGATGTGGTGCAGACGTCCTTCGCGGCGCTCTGGTACACAGTGGCCTCGTATCTGCCCTCCATACTGGCCGCCACGATAGTCTTCGTGATCGGCTGGATAATCGGGGTCATCCTCTACAGGGCTGTCGTGGAGGTGGTGAAAGTGTTGCGCATTGATGATGCCGCACGCGCTGCCGGTCTTAATGAAGCCGCAAAGGAGGCCGGCTTCAGCCTTGATGTCGGACGCTTTCTCGCCACTCTCGTGATGTGGTTCGTCGTTTTGGCATTCCTCTTGGCCTCGCTTGAGATACTTGGCCTCACCAGCGTGACGGTGTTCCTGCAGCAACTCGTCTTGCAGTATCTGCCGCAGGTCATCGTAGCGTCCCTGATACTGGTACTTGGCGCTATTGTTGCTGAGGTCGCGAAAGGTGTCGTGGCCGGCTCGGCGCGCGCCGTAGGCGCGCACGGCGCCAATCTCGCCGGCGCGGTCACCAAGTGGGCCATATGGCTCACAGTGATCGGTGCCGCTCTGGTGCAGCTAGGAGTCGCGACGGCCTTCATCCAGACGCTCTTCACGGGCGTCGTCGTCGCTCTCTCGCTCGCCTTCGGTCTGGCATTCGGCCTTGGCGGCAAGGATGCCGCGGCTCGCTCTATAGAGAAAGTGCGCTCCGAGATAGCGCACAACCGCGAATAGAGCTTCGGGTTTTTTGCACAAAGCGGTCGGCCCTAGGCCGACCGCTTTGCATTTGCCCGCACACCAACATTGCCATCGCCTCTTTATGGAGCTTGTTCTAGCAACGCTAACAAAACTGATTGAGAGATGTTGACATGAGGCCGTAAAAACTGCTACGGCAGTAATTATGGCAATGTTGGTGTGCGGGTTTGGTATGATGCGGATGATGCAGGCAGTAATTCTCGCGGCCGGAAGAGGCACGCGCATGGAAGAGCTAACGGTGGGAGTGCCAAAGCCGCTGCTAATCGTTGCAGGCAGGACACTGCTTGAATACAAGCTTGACGCCCTTCCTCAGGAGGTGGACGAGGTCGTGCTCGTGGTCGGGTATCTTGCGCACGCCGTAAAGAAGAAGTTCGGTGTCAAATACGGCCGGCTCAAGATAACCTACGTGGAACAGCAGAAATTCAACGGCACGGCGGATGCTCTGTGGTGCGCAAAAGATATCCTGCGGGGCCGCTTCCTCGTCTTGAACGCGGACGACATCTTCACCGCCGCCGATATGGAGCAGTGCGCCGAGGAGTCGGATTCATGGAAATTGCTCGTCCAGCAAATGGAAAAGATGCACCGTGCCGGCTCGGTGATACTGGATGAGGATGCGAACATAGCGGACATCGTAGAGGGAAATTCCAGCACGGATGAGGGACTCGCGAGCACCAACCTCTTCGTCATAGACGACCGCATATTCTCCGAGCCGCTTGTGCCCAAACAAGAGGGCAGTCTGGAATTCGGGCTGCCCCAGACGATAGTCGCAGCCTCCAAGAAGCTGGGCGTACGGCTTGAGCCGGTCTTCACAACCGATTGGATACAGGTAAATTATCCCGACGACCTCGTCAGGGCCGAGGGTGTGCTAAAAAAGCGGGAATCCTGAGCCGCCGCAGAGTTTCTCGCCGCGCGGGAGGGCGGGCGGGGGCAGGCGCATTTGACACGCACGGGACGGTGGAATATACTCACTAGACGTATATGGTAATTAGTAAAAGCTTCACGAAGTGGCGGGAGTAGCCGGTTGTAATGCTGTGCGACTCTGGCCGCTTATAGCGGCTTTTTTAGTGACCGATACGTGTCCTGCGAAGCCTTGGCGAAGTAGGACGTGGCTCGTTGACATACGAAGAGCGAAAAGAAAACAACAAGCACGGGCGAACCGCTGATATGGCGGGAGGTCCGTGCGAATCAACAACCCGGCGCACGCTGATAGCGTGTGGCGGGTAAACGTTCCGTTCCGGTCTAGTCTTTCCGGAGCGGGATGCAGGAAAAAATCAAAAAGAAAACACGTCGCACCTTCCTCCTTGTAGGGAGGGTGCGTCACCCCGTAAAGGACGTAAGCGCTTTGCGCTCACGTCCCACGGGGTTAATACGCGGTTCTCAGAGTTCCCTTCGGGAGAATTCTGAGTAAGGGCGTGTGGTGGATGCCTAGACTGAAGAAGGCGATGAAGGACGCGGCTTAGCTGCGATAAGCTCCGGTAAGGTGCCAAGCAACCGTTATACCCGGAGATATCCGAATGGGGCAACCCCTGGAGGCAAACCCTCCAGACTCAGCACGTAAACGATGCTGGGAGCAAACCTCGGGAAGTAAAACATTTCAGTACCGAGAGGAAAAGAAACCAACAGGTACTCCCTTAGTAGCGGCGAGCGAAACGGGAACAGCACAAACTCAGCCACAAAATCGAACCGTCTGCAAAGGCGGCGCGATTTTGGGGATGGGGGTTATAAGGCTACAGCGCTGGCAACAGGTAGAGTTACACAAAATGCTTAGTTAGTGGAACGAGCTGGGAAGCTCGACCCCAGAGGGTAATAGTCCCGTACACGAAAACGAAGCATCTCTATGGCTGTAGTTCTTGAGTAATTCGAGACATGAATAGCTCGGGTGAATTCGCCAGAACTAACTGGTAATGCTACATACTTCTTCAGATCGATAGTGAACTAGTACCGCGAGGGAAAGGTGAAAAGAACCCCGGTGAGGGGAGTGAAATAGAACTGAAACCACATGTCTACAAGGAGTCGAAGAGGCGTAGCTTGCTACCCTCGACGGCGTGCCTATTGAAGAATGAGCCAACGAGTTGATGCGTACGGCTTGGTTAATCCGCACACGCGGAGGAGCCGCAGCGAAAGCGAGTGTTAATAGCGCGTTTGTCGTATGTATCAGACCCGAAGCCGGGTGAGCTACCCATGAGCAGGCTGAACCCCGCCGAAAGGCGGGGGGAGGGCCGAACCCGTAGATTGTGCAACATCTTGGGATGACTTGTGGGTTGGAGTGAAAAGCTTACCGAACTCGGTAATAGCTGGTTTTCTCCGAAAGAGCTTTCGGGCTTGCGTCGTGTGTTCCCTCTGGGGGTAGAGCACTGGAAGGTCTGGATAGGCCGCAAGGCCACCAGTCCTATCAAACTCCGAATACCAGAGGCTAGAGCGCGGCAGTTAGGCGGTGGGGGCGAAGCTCCACTCGCCAAAAGGGAAACAGCCCAGATCGCCATCTAAGGTCCCTAAATCTACGCTAAGTGCAAGTAAGGAGGTGAGATTTCTCAGACAGTCAGGATGTTGGCTTAGAAGCAGCCATCATTCAAAGAAAGCGTAACAGCTCACTGACTCAGAGATCTCGCGCCGCAAATGATCGGGGCTAAGCGTAGTACCGAAGATGCGAATTGTGCGCATCACATTGCATGTGATGACGCGGGAACAGTGAACAGCCAACAGCGAACAGTAAGTGCACCCGCATTTCTGGTCTCTGGTAACTGGTCTCTGTTTGCTGCGCATCGCGTGTAGCGCGATGCGCACAGTGGTAGGAGAACGTTCCGCTCTGCGATGAAGGCAAAGGGGTGACCCATGCTGGAGCGTGCGGAAGTGAAAATGTTGGCACGAGTAACCGCAATGCGAGTGAGATTCTCGCACGCCGAAAGAACAAGGTTTCCTTCGCAATGGAGATCATCGAAGGGTTAGTCGGTCCTAACAGAATGGCGAACGCCGGACTGGATGGACACACGGTTAATATTCCGTGACTTCTGTATTGAGCGATGGAGGGACGGAGTGCAGTACTCTCGGCCCCTTATTGGATTGGGGTCCATGCCGTAATTGTGCCCAGTAGGTAAATCCGCTGGGTAAGCGAGAGCGGAGTGGAGAAGTGGCGATTCGTCAAAGCGAATCGAGAGGAGCGCGCTTCCAAGAAAAACTTCTAAGCACATCAATACAGGAACCGTACCGCAAACCGACACAGGTGTTCAGGGCGAGTAGCCCAAGGCGAACGAGTGAGAGATCCCCAAGGAACTCGGCAAACAAGCGGCCGTAAGTTAGCAATAAGGCCTGCCCTTTCGAGCTTTGCTCGGCGGGGCCGCAGTGAAAATTTCCCAAGCGACTGTTTACCAAAAACACAGCTCCCTGCGAACTCGTAAGAGGATGTATAGGGGGTGATGCCTGACCAATGCCGGAAGGTCAAGTACGGAGGGTATGCGCATCACATTGCATGTGATGCTCAGCGAACAGAAAACAGCAAACAGCGAACAGAAAATGCGCGCATCTTCTGGTCACTGGTTTCTGGTCACTGTTTACTGACGCATCGCGCGCAGCGTGATGCGTATGCTGGACTGTATAAGCCCCGGTCAATGTCGGCGATAACTATAATCGTCCTAAGGTAGCGAAATTCCTTGTCTGGTAAGTTCAGACGCGCACGAATGGTATAACGACTTGGGAACTGTCTCGG
>JANLHO010000036.1 GCA_024654485.1 Patescibacteria group bacterium
GATGTCGATTATTTCACTAAGCGGCAATTAGAGTCGGTGCGGAGAGTAGGGAAGACGCTTTCCGGCGTGCCGCAACTTGGCACTGCCGCCGCCATAGCAGGAGCTGCGGCCGCCTATGTGGTTCGCCGAATCGCTGTCGGAGCCGAGATGCCCTCGGGTCGCTATGTACTGAGTTGTGAGCAAGCGTTTCCGGAGAGCATTAACGACGCTTGACCCATTTGTGTTTCTTTCCTGGAACCGTTGCGATATCTCCAAGAGGAAGTAACGTGATTTTAGGCTTAGCCGGTTTCCCGATAGACGCAAGGAGCTTGGCGTACTCGCTGTTCATGCGACAGAGCGTCGCGACCACCTCCTCCCCCAGAGACTGCGCTAGATCAGTATTTGGCTTGACGCCTCTGGCAAGCTCCACGGATATGCTGAACTGCTGATTAAGCCTCTTGGTATGCGTCACGCTAATGGTGAAGAGTCCAGATAGACTGGATGCGGATGGTGAGTGCTCAAGCGCCCGCTTAACGTGTTCTACGTATATTTGAAGTGCATACAAAGAGACCGACAGGTCTTTGCGACCAAAGAGGGCAACGAAAGGCATTCTCCATGCGCCGAGGTTCGCGCGGATGTCGTTCCCGAACACGCTCGCTATCTTTTGATGACTCAGGATAACGCCGGCATCGCGCGTATCGTATCGGATTAGCGGCAAGCCGGCATCCGATGTCAGTACGAGCGAGTGTCCATCAACATCTTCAAAATAGCGAGCAGTCGGATAGTATTGATATAGTCCCGTCACCTCATCCATGTCCGGCATATCCGCATCTGCTCCCGCTTTTGTTATGCACTTCCTCAAGAGCGAACAAAGTGGCGTTTCGTGCGCAACAATGCCCGAATCAGCCATGCCGAACACATTGACGAAGCTCTTGCCGTCTTCCGGCTTTCCTATCATGGCAAGTATGCGGCCTTTCCATAATTCACTGACACCCTCGCCGGCGACTAAAAGGCGCGTATCCATCTTTTCCCAATGGATTCCGTCGTTGCTCCCGTGTTCAATAATATCCTTCACGAATGGCGGATAGCCGCCAATGACGACCCGACCAAAGAGGGGAGAAAGCTCCTTTATAAGACGTATTGCTTCTTCTCTGTCTATTCCCGGCGTGACAGTTACCAGGCGGTTGCCATGCTCGGATGTCCACTTCGCGGCATTATAGAATTCTAGCCCAGCTATCCACGTACCAAGCGCAAAGGAGTCCACAAAGAGCGTACTTCCTTTTTTTGAGTCAAAAATATCCTCAAAGACACGTTGCATCATCATGTTGACGACGGCATCCTGTCGCTCGCCGCGCGGCCAGAAAAAAGGGGTGCCGGTAGAGCCGGAGCTCGTGGAGACGTATTTTGCGGATGAAAGAGACCCATCCCAGCTCAATTCTTCCAAACTGTATTTCGTGATGTAGTTCGGCTTATCAGTTGTAGGCAAAGAAGCGAATTCCGCGGCGTTGGTGATTTTTGCAGGATTAATTCTGTGTTTCTTCAAGAAATCTTTGTATGCAGGAACGCGTCGCGCGGCTTCTCGGAAAAGTACAAGGGCGCGCGTAAGACCTCGTTGCTTTGAATTGGCGGAAGCCGAACGCGGATTCAGGGCGCGAATGATGGGTACTTCCATAGTCCACTGTTATTCGCATAGTATACTATATCTCATGATGAGTGTACGTGGAGCATGGGACGACATCCTTAAAACAGCGGTTCTCGCTCCCTCCGGAGACAACGCCCAGCCGTGGAGTTTCGCGCTAGACGGCGATACACTCAATGTCTACAACCTCTCCGACCGCGACCCGACCTTGTACAACTTCAAACAACGCGGCTCATACCTCGCTCACGGAGCACTTGCCGAGAACATTTCTATATCCGCCGCACATGCCGGATATGTCGCCGTAATAGAGCCGTTCCCCAAAAACTCGACGTGTACCATGCGGATATCTCTGAAGCCCGCCTCGGCACGGAAAGATCCTCTGTACGACGCGATCCATGTGCGAACCACGAACAGGAAACCATATGACATCCGCAGCCTTGCGCCGGAAGACCGTACCGCACTTCTTGATGCGGCTGCCGGAGCAACTGAAATTTCGCTGAAATTGGCAGAGGAAAGGGACACAATACGTATCATCGCCGAAAACGTAAGCGCCAATGAGCGGCTTTTATTTGAGCATCGACCTCTACACGATTTTCTTTTCGGTGTTATCCGATGGACGGAAAATGCGGAGCGCGTAAAGCCAGGACTCTACATAAAGACTATGGAGTTTCCCACTCCTCTGCAATACATAATCAAATATGCTCTACGACACTGGCCCGTCGTGCAGACATTGAACAAGATCGGGCTTTCACGAGCTATCGCCCGTGACAGTGCGAAAAATCACATGGCCTCTTCGGCAATAGGAGCCATTGTGGCGAGCGATTATTCTGACATAGCGTTCATGAGCGCGGGCAGGACGTTCCAGCGCGTGTGGCTCACTGCCGCATCCCGAGGTCTTTCCATACAACCCATAACGGCTATTTCGTACCTCATGCAACGCGTGAACGAAAGAGAGACAGCTTCTTTGTCCGAAGAGCATATCGCGCTAATCCGCGATGCTGCCGGCAACATAGGCAGAGCCATGGAGCTCAAAGGTCGGGAGCACATCGCCATGCTATTCAGGATAGGTTACGACGGCGAGCCAACGGCGCGCTCTTCCAAATTGCCGCCAACATTCCAAAATAAAGACGCATGAGCCCGCTAATTTACCAGCAGATCTATAGCTCTTCTCTTGAGCTCATCCTTCTCGTGATCGTTGCTGTCGCGAATATTTTTTTGGCATACATCGTATACCGAAGCGCTCCCAAGAATGCGACCAACGTCATTTATGCCCTTCTAAGCATTTTTACGGTGCTGTGGCTCGCGAACAACTACGCCACAAACCATATAATTCAGCTCGCGCAATTTTTTGATCTGTCGCTTCTTCTGGGAAGGTTAGGGATCTTGTGGGCAGCACTCATGAGTGCTCTCTTTTTTCTACTTGCACATACAATACCGCACGACACTATTCAGATGAGCAGGAAAACGTACCTTACGGTTATCGGCGCGACGCTTCTCATGATACTCCTGAACGTATCTCCATATGCATTCGTCGGCGTCGCATTTGAGGCCGGCAGTGTTCAGCTTGTACCGGGACTCGGCCTATTGCCATTCTCAATAATTTCCACGCTGTTCAGTGTTCTTGCCATATTCTGTCTGACACGCAAGTACTACAAGGCGAAGGGCGATGTGCGGCACCAGCTCGGATTGGTCTTGGTGGGCATGCTTACCATGCTAGCTCTCGTAGTAGGAACTATCCTCGTGCCGATACTGCTTTTCAACTCGTTGCAATTCCTTGTATTCACTCCTGTATATACACTGATATTCCTCGGTATGACGGCGTATGCAATCACTAAGTACAGGCTGTTCAACATAAAAGTATTGGTAACGGAGGCGCTGACTATAACGATAAGTATGGTGCTATTCGCGAAGATCTTCGGTGAGCAGACACTCGGTGCTCGTGTTATTGACCTTTTGATACTCGTTTTTATGGCCGTGTTCGGATTTTTCCTTGTTAAAAGCGTTAGGAGGGAAGTGCGCCAGCGAGAAGAGATAGAGCGCTTGAGCAACGAAAAATCGGAATTCATGTCTTTCGCTTCGCACGAGATACGCAATCCCATTACGGTCATGCGCGGATACGCCTCTCTCATCTTGGACGGTAGCGGCGGAGAGGTCTCCGAAGGTGTGCGGGCAATGGCCCGCAAGATACTGATTGAGGGTACGACCGTGCTTGACCTGATATCCCAATACTTGAGCAAATCAAAAATAGAATTGGGACAATTGAAGTATGAGAGCGAATCCTTTGACCTTGCCGCGCTAGTTGACTCCGCCGTAGATTCGTACATACCGCACGCTCAGGAGAACGGGCTTACTCTGCACAAAGAAATAGATCTCTCACATCCTCTGACCGTTGTCGGTGACAAAGGCAAGATAAAAGAGGTCATTGGCAACCTTATAGACAATGCCATAAAGTACACGAAAGAGGGGAGCGTCACCGTCGCCGTGGAGAGGCACGGTGTCGCCGTCCGCATCATCGTCTCGGACACGGGCGCGGGGATAGAGCAGAAGACGATGCGGCATCTTTTCAAGAAATTCGCCCGTGCCGATGCGAGCAAGATGAATCTCCTCGGCACCGGCCTAGGACTCTACCTCGCGAAGACATTCATAGAGACGCAGGGCGGGCGCGTATGGGCGGAGTCCGAGGGTGAGGGCAAGGGCTCCCGGTTTATCGTAGAGCTTCCCGCCGCCCCCGCTCGCTAAAAGTCGGGGCCATGCTGCGAGGGTATAAGCGCTGTTTTTCTGGTATATTAGTGCAATGCCCCGAACCAATACCCTCACTACGACCTGTACGATACCGATTTCAACCTTGTTATACGCGCTCCCTCTTAAATCTTTGGACGAATTTTGGGTATGATACGGGGTAAACAGAAGCTATTTACGGGCCTCCAGCCCTCCGGCGCGCTTCATATAGGCAATTACTTCGGCGTCCTGAAGCCGCTGGTAGACATGTACGAGGGCTTTGATAGCCGCGTCATGGTGGCGGATTATCACGCCCTTACGACCCTAAAAGACGCCGATAAACTACACGCCAACATAATGGACATCGTGCGCGATTATGTGGCGGTCGGTCTGGATCCGAAGAAAGCGCTGATATTCAAACAGTCCGACGTGCCGCAGCACACCGAGCTTACATGGATATACAATTGTGTCGTCACGACGGCATTTCTGGAGCTTGCGCACGCATATAAAGACAAGCGCGCTCGCGGCCTTGAGAGCAACGCGGGGCTTTTTGACTACCCCGTGCTAATGGCAGCCGATATCCTTCTCTACGACACCGACATAGTCCCCGTGGGTCAGGACCAAAAGCAGCACGTGGAGTACGCGCGGGAGATAGCGACCAAATTCAATACAACATGGGGAGAGGCCTTCAAGGAGCCCAAGGAGAAAATACTGGAGGGGGTCGCGATAGTACCGGGCACGGACGGCAAGAAAATGAGCAAGAGTTACGGCAACACAATCCCTCTTTTCGGCTCCAAGGATGAGATTGCGAAGGCCGTCATGAGCATCATCACCGACTCCTCGGGCGAAAGTCCATCCAACGTCTACAACATACACCGACTCTTCAAGAGCGAGCGGGAGCTTGCTCCCGTATATAAGGCCAACAAGGGCAACTACAAGGCGAGCAAGGAGGCGCTCATACAGGACGCGGAAGAGTTTATCGCACCGATGCGAAAAAAGAGGGAAAGCATCACGGATGCGGACGTGCGGGAAATCCTGCATGACGGCGGCGAGAAGGCGCGCGAGATAGCCGAAGAAAAAATGACAGACGTGCGCAGACGCGTGGGAGTCAGTATTTAAATATGGAACGCACCTACATCAGAGATCTGCACGAGCACATCGGCGAGAACATCTTGGTGCGCGGATGGATATCGGTGCGGCGCGATCAAGGCAAGATGGTCTTTTTTGACTTTCGCGACATGACAGGTTCCGTGCAGGGAGTGGTTCTGCCCAAGAGTGCCGCAATAGAGGCCGCAAAATCCGCTTCCAGAGAGAGCGTCGTGTCAGTGTCGGCAGAAGTAAAAAAGCGCCCCGAGCAGAACGTCAATCCGGAAATACAGAACGGTGATATAGAGCTGGTCGTAGAGGGTCTCGTCGTAGAAAGCGAGGCCGCACCGCCGCCTTTTGAGATAGACGACACATCCTCCGTGGGCGAAGATACCCGCCTGCACTACCGATATCTGGACCTGCGCAGCCCCCGTATGCAGCGCAACATACGCATGCGCAGCGAATTCGTACGCCTGTGCCGCGAATTCCTTTTTAACGAAGCTTTTACCGAGATAGAGACGCCGCTTCTTACGGAATCCACACCAGAGGGTTCGCGGGATTTCGTGGTACCTTCGCGTCTTCATCCCGGAAAATTCTACGCCCTGCCGCAATCCCCGCAGCAATACAAACAGCTTTTGATGGTCGCCGGATTTGAGCGGTATTTCCAGATAGCGCGCGCACTGCGCGATGAGGACCTGCGCGCAGATCGCGGCTTTGAGCACTCCCAAATAGACATAGAGATGTCGTTCGTGGAGCAAGAGGATGTCATGCAGCTGGTGGAATCCATGATGACCTCGGTCGCAGAAGCTCTCGGATTCACTGTAAAAGAAAAGCCGTTCCCGCGCTTTACGCACGAAGAAGCGCTGGCGAAGTTCGGTTCCGACAAATTTGACCTGCGTACCGAGGACGACAAGCAAAAAGGTGTCTTGTCTTATGCGTGGGTCTACCAATTTCCGTTCTTTGAGAAGAGCGAGGGAGGACAGTGGACATTTACGCACAACCCTTTCTCTATGCCGATACCGGAGCATCTGGATTGGCTCATGAAAGGCGAGAACACCGAAAAGATATTGACCGCGCAGTACGACTTGGTGTGCAACGGCTCCGAAGCCGCAGGCGGCTCGGTGCGCGCACACAAACCGGAAATACTTGAGGCCGTATACAAGACGATGGGATACGCTGATACGCGCATTGAGGAGAGCATCGGGCATATGTTGGAAGCATTTCGCTTCGGTGCGCCGCCGCACGGAGGCATCGCCATCGGGATAGAGCGGTGCATCATGAACCTCACCGGAGAGCAGTATTTGCGCGAGGTGCAGGCCTTCCCAATGACACGCGGCGGTCAGACGGCGGTCATGAAGGCGCCCAAGTCTCTCTCCGCGGAGCAGTTGAAAGAGCTTGGTATAGGAATAGAAAAGAAGAAGCGCGCATGACTTCCAAATTCACAATCGCCACGCCGGACTTTGACGGCCCCTTAGAAGCACTGCTGGACATCATTGAGGATCGCAAGCTTCCCATCTCACGCGTATCTCTTTCGGAAGTGACCGATGCATATCTGACGTACGTGGAGCGCCTACCGGAGTTGCCGCTGGGGGAAACGGCCCAGTTCATTCTCGTTGCATCCACGCTCCTCCTGATAAAATCGCGGGCGCTCTTGCCCACGCTTGAGCTCACGCCCGATGAGCGCGAGAGCGTGCAGGAGCTAGAGAGGCGTCTGGCGCGTTATGCGCTCATACGCAAAGCCGCGAAGCTACTGCGCAAGAAGTGGGGGAGAGAGCCACTTTTGCTCGCGCGGCATGCGCCTCAGAGACCCGCCATTTTTACTCCGGCCAACGCGAGCATCAAGTCAATAGCAGAGTCCGCGCAGAGGATAGTGCGCCTACTGCCCAAGCCGGAGGCCGTTGCACAGGCCGCCGTTGCACCTGTCCTTGCACTGGAAGACGTCATCATAAGCCTGAAAAAGCGACTCTCAGGAGCTTTCCGGGCCCGTTTCAGCGAGCTGACGCAGTCGCGCGACAGACATGAGGTAATCGTTTACTTCCTCGCGATGCTTGAGCTGGTATCCGCCGGCAGCGCCAGCGTAACGCAGGACAAACTTTTTTCGGAGATAGTCATTGAGGCGGAGAACATCGTCGCACCGAGATACGGATAAATATAAATTATGCCCGCACACTAATTTTGCCGATGCCTCTTCTTATGAACAAAACCGATTACATGCAGATTATTACCAACGGTCAGCGTTTTGCGCGCGTAGCAATTACTACGGCACGGAATGTCGGCAAAATTAGTGTGCGGGTATGACGGACGACCTTTCCAGACGCGCAGAAGCATTTCTCTTCATTGAGGGCGGTGCTATTACACTCAGCAGGCTGGGGACCCTGCTTAAAGCAGACAAAGATGCCACTCGCCTTGCATTGCGGGAGCTTTCTGAGCGACTACAGGGCAGGGGTCTCGCCCTCATCGTGACCGACACGCAAGCTTCTCTCTCCGTGTCGGCCGATACGTCACGCGATGTGGAAAATGCGTACAAGCAGGAGCTTGGACGCGACATCGGGGATGCGGGACTGGAAGTGCTTGCCATCGTATTGTACAGAGGCGCGTCAACGCGCGCGCAGATAGATTACATCCGCGGGGTCAATACCAGCTCCACGATACGCAATCTGCTCGGTAGGGGGCTCTTGGAGCGCGCAGGGAACCCTAACGACGCAAGAGAGTATCTCTACCGCCCGACCCCGGAGCTCTTGGCATATTTCGGGGTAGAGCGCACGGAAATGCTTCCTGAGTATGCCGCCATTACCGAAGAACTCTCCGCCTTTGAGAATAACCGCCTGGAGGAAGAAAAAGAAAATCATGCAGATTAACACTACCGACACTTCGGTTGGGGATGCGGGCCAAAGCCCGATGAGCCGTGCTCTTGGTATAACTGCGCTGGCCCTACTTTTCTTCGCGAGTGCGGGCTTTGTGGCCAGCTATCTATCGTACGTGCCCGGTGCTACTGTGGCAGGCCAGTCGGCGGCCGTCGCGGTGGCGCAAGATCCGTTCGCGGAGCTTTCTCTGGAGGCAAGCAGCGTGTACGTGGAGGATTTGACAGACGGCACCGTTCTATATGCGCGCAATCCGGACATACAGCTTCCCCTCGCTTCGCTCACAAAAGTCGCGGTGGCTCTTGTCGCGTCCGAAGTGCTTGCTCCCAACGATATCCTGACGATACCCTATGACACCGCACCGACGACATCGGCGGAGCGCCTGACCGCCGGACAGGAGTGGCGTTTTCGCGACGTGCTGAACTTCACGCTTATGGCGTCTTCCAATGAAGGCGCCGAAATACTCGCCGTCGCCGCGAATGATGCGCTCCACGCACGATACCCGCTCTCTCCCTCGCGCGGCGCTACTTTGTGGCGCATGAACGACCTCGCGCGTAAGATCGGAGCGCACGACATGTACTTCCTCAACGCCAGCGGGCTGGATGTGAGCGAGACCCAGTCGGGTTCGTACGGGTCGGCGAGGAGCGTCGCGCGTTTGCTGGCGTACGCGGCGTCTACAAGCCCCGCGATATTTGAAGGCACATCGCGCGACAACATGCTGCTCACATCCGTCGGGGGCGCGGAAGCGCGGGCGTACAACACAGACCAGGCTCTCGGCGCAATACCGGGGCTTGTCATGGGTAAGACGGGTTTTACCGACCTCGCGGGAGGCAATCTTGCGATCGTTTTTGACGTAGGTCCGGCTCATCCGGTAGTGGCTATCGTCTTGGGTTCCACCTACGACGGCAGATTTGAGGATATGAAGCAGCTTGTAGAGGCGACGCACAAAAAGCTTGCGCAGAGCCCCTGATTTGGATGCCTGCCTGCAAGGCCGTACAATAGGGCATTATGCTCCCCGGAATAATTGAGGTATTAGTGCCTGCCACGCTTTCCTTCATTATAGGCATGGCACTTGCCCCCGCGCTCGCTCACTATCTGTATGCACGTAAGGCATGGAAGAAAAGGATCGGAAAGCAGGCGCTCAACGGAGACACTGCCCACGAATTCAACAGACTGCATGGCGCCAATGAAACTCGCGCGCCGCGCATGGGCGGCATTCTCATATGGGGAAGCGTCTGTCTGACGACATTCGGCCTGGCTCTACTGGCATACATCTATCCCGATCCTGCGGCACTTGATCTCAATTTCCTCAGCCGCAGCCAGACGTGGCTCCCGCTTGCGACCCTAATGGTCGGCGCACTGGCTGGCCTTGCCGATGACCTAATGACCATTCGCAATAGCGGGGAGGGTCTGCGTTTGCGCTACAGGCTTCTTATCGTCGTTGCGGCGTCTCTGTTCGTGGGCTGGTGGTTCTGGGCAAAATTGGACGTTACGGTGATAAACATACCGTTCGCATTACCGCTTTACATCGGCTGGCTTACGGTGCCCCTGTTCGTCCTCGTGTCACTCGGGCTATACGCTTCGGGAGTTATAGACGGGATAGACGGCCTCTCGGGAGGGGTCTTCGTGAGTGTTTTTGGTTCGTACGCCATCATCGCGTTCGTCCAGCAGCAAACGGATATTGCCGCGTTCTGTGCCGCAGTCGTAGGCGGGCTGCTGGCGTTTCTATGGTTCAACATCCCGCCAGCGCGGTTTTATATGAGCGATACGGGGACATTCGCGCTAACGCTTTCTCTCGGCACCGTCGCTTTCATGACCGACAGCCTCGGCGGGGGAGTCGGTATAGCCGTCCTACCGATAATCGGCGGACTGCTTGTGCTGACCGTTTTGTCCGATGTAGCGCAGGTAACGTGGAAGTCCCTCTTCGGGAGAAAGCTTCTGCGTATTGCGCCCCTGCATCATCATTTTGAGGCTATAGGCTGGCCAAGCTATAAGGTGGCGATGCGCTACTGGGTGCTGTCCATTGTCCTTGCCTCATTAGGCGTGATAGTCGCGCTCGCCGCGCTTCAATGATCGTCCATACAACGTGCACTCACGACGAAAACATTTTGACAAGCTTCTGGCGCTTCTGATAGCGGTCTTTGTAGTCGGAGGGGCGCTGATATTCGCATCCGCCGCGTTCGGTCTTTTGGCGCGCGGCGTCTCGGGCATTACGTCTGCCGTGTTTACCCACATCGTGTTCGGGATAGGAGGAGGACTTATCGCGCTTTTCACGGCATACTCCATTGATTATCGGACGTGGCGTAAGCTGGCGCCGTATCTGTACGTTGCCGCCATATGCGCGACACTGCTCGTCTTCATTCCGCATGTCGGCATTGAGCATGGCGGCGGGAGGAGGTGGGTCGCTCTTTTCGGCTTCTCGTTCCAACCATCCGAGGCGCTCAAAATAGGCGTCATTATAATGGCTGCCGCGTATTTTGCGTCTATCGGAGCACGGATAAGGCAGTACGCATGGGGTCTGGGCGGATTCTTGCTGATACTTTTGGCACCCGCCCTGATACTGCTGGCGCAGCCTGACCTCGGTACCTTGGGAGTCATCGGAATCTCATCGCTAGCCCTCTATGTCGCGGCGGGCGCACGGATGCGCGATATAGCCATAGTCATGTGCATCGCGATAATAATCCTCGGCGCGCTTACTCTCACACGCCCTTACGTGCGAGATAGAGTGGTGACATTCTTCCTCCCGTTCCAGAGCCAGCAGGAGGAGGGCTATCAGATAAAGCAATCGCTGATAGCCATAGGCTCAGGGGGATTTATCGGGCGCGGATTCGGCCAGGGAGTGCAGAAATTCACATACCTGCCGGAGGCGATGGGGGACTCCATATTTGCCGTCGCGGGCGAAGAGCTTGGGTTTGCGGGAGCCTCTGCGATAGTTGTCGCTTATCTCTTGTTTGCTCTTCGCGGTCTCGCCCTTGCGGGCAGGGCGCCCGAGCAATTCGGCGCGCTCTTGGCCGTCGGCATAGCGACGTACCTTGCGAGCGAAGCGTTCATCAACATCGCGGCAATGGTCGGAGCCGCCCCGCTTACCGGCATACCTCTCACATTCGTGAGCCAAGGCGGCAGCGCAATGCTGATCGCGCTAGGCAGCGCGGGTATTCTTCTCAACATCTCCCGCTACAGAAATGCGCGCCGCGGCGTTTGAGATTGCGACGTCTACAGCGTAGAATACTGCAATGCGAATAGTTTTTTCCGGCGGAGGCACTGGAGGGCATTTTTATCCTCTCATAGCGGTGGCAGAGGCCATAGAAGACATCTGCAGAGCGCGCACTCTGCTGGAGCCGGAACTGTTCTACATGGGTCCTGCGCCCTTTGATCCGGCGGCGCTCTTGGAGCACGACATTGCTTATCTGCCCAGCTCGGCTGGCAAGATTCGCCGGTATCGGAGCGTCCTGAATGCTCTGGGCTTTTTTCAGGTATTCGGCGGCATTGTACGGGCAACGCTGCAGCTTTTCAGGGTGTACCCCGATGTCGTATTTTCCACCGGTGGTTACGCGGCATTTCCGACCCTCTATGCCGCCCGCATTTTGCAAATTCCCGTCGTTATCTACGATGCGGATGCCGCTCCGGGACGCGTTTCGTTGTGGTCGTCGCGCTTCGCACGCTGGATAGCGCTTGCACACCCGGATGCCGCACTAAAGTTCCCGGAGCGTGTCCGTGGCCGCATAGCAAGGGTCGGGCATCCAATACGCAAAGAGATAATCTCACCCGCAAGGGAGGGCGGTCATGAGTTCTTGAAGCTGGACCAGCAGGTTCCGACCATCTTCATTATGGGCGGCTCCCAAGGTGCGCAGGCGATAAACGATGCTGTGCTTGACACACTGCCCGCTCTCGTGGCTGAATACAACGTGGTCCATCAGGCGGGGAGTGCAAATCTGGAAGGGTCCGGCAAGGTGGCCTCCGTCGTCCTGAAGGATGTGCGCGGCAGCGAGCGCTACAAGGTGTTCGGCCTTCTCAACACTCTGGCGCTCCGTATGACCGCGGGTATTACTTCCCTCGTAATCGCGCGCGCCGGCAGCGGCACCATTTTTGAGGTAGCAAGCTGGGGCATTCCATCAATCCTCGTACCCATACCGCAGGACGTATCGCACGACCAGATAGAGAACGCTTTCTCCTACGCGCGCTCCGGAGCCGCCGTAGTCATTGAGCAGCGCAATCTCACCCCGCACCTTCTGCTTTCCGAAGTCAAGCGCATTATGGACGACCCCGCATTACAAAAATCCATGAGCGCGGCGGCGAAAGAGTACGCACGCCCGGAAGCCGCGAAAAAGGTGGCGACGGCTCTCTTGGAGATAGTCATCGCCCACGAACCCGTCTGAACATATGAAGATAATCACCCGATTTCCCCCAAGTCCGACAGGTTATTTTCATATCGGCAGCGCACGTACCGCACTTTTCAATTATCTTTTCGCGGCGCACGAGGGCGGCGAGATGAAGCTGCGCTTTGAGGATACCGATACTACCCGCAACAAGAAAGAGTTTGAAGAGGATATCCTCGCCGGTCTCGCTTGGCTCGGCATACCATACACGCAAGCCTCGCCCCTGCGCCAATCCGAGCGCACGGATACATATCGCGCGCACCTGAAAGCGCTTATAGAGAGCGGCGCGGCATTTGAGGCGGAGCCATCAGCGGCAGATCCGGATACACCGATAATACGTTTCAAAAATCCGAAAAAGTCGGTCTCCTTCACCGACCTCGTGCGCGGCGAGGTCACCTTTGAAACAGCCGACCTGGGTGATTTTGTCATAGCAAAAAATCTGGACGAGCCGCTTTACAATCTTGCCGTCGTCATAGACGACCACCACGAGGAAGTCACGCACGTTCTGCGCGGAGAGGACCACATCTCCAACACGCCGAGGCAAATATTACTGCTGGAAGCGCTCGGGTTCTCCCGCCCTCAATACGCGCACATACCTCTTATCCTCGCACCGGATCGCTCAAAGCTATCCAAGCGCCACGGGGCGGTATCCGTCAATGAATATCGCAACGAGGGCTTCATGCCGGAGGCTCTTGTAAACTATCTGGCGCTTTTAGGGTGGAACCCCGGTACGGAGCAGGAGATATTTTCCATTGAAGAGCTCGTTCGGGCATTCCGGATGGAGCAAGTGCAAAAAGGCGGAGCGATATTTGATGCCGACAAATTGCGCTGGTTCAATCATAAGCACATCATGCTGCTTTCCGACGATGAGTACGCGCGCCGCCTTCTGCACTTCGCCGGCAGCCCTCCGCCGGATAAGGCCATACCTCTCCTGAAAGAGCGCGCGCATACACTGCGGGAAGCCGCGACGCTATTGGAGAGCGGTGAATTCTACTTCTTGGACAACGAGATATCGTACGAGCCGTCCCTGCTTATTTCGGGCGCGAAGATCGATGCAGAAACGGCGCGCAGGCATCTGACGCGGGTAGGCGAGATGCTGGACGATATTCCCGAGGATTCCTTTGATGCGGAGCGCGTAAAAGACGCGGTATTCACCTATGCGACCGAAGAGGGCAGGGGAGCCGTCCTGTGGCCCTTGCGCGTCGCCCTGTCGGGCAAGGAGCGCTCTCCTGACCCCTTCACGATAGCGGGAATGATAGGCAAGAAGCGCACGCTGGAGAGGGTACGGAATGCCGGCGCACTCCTCGCAAGTGATTTATGAGGAAGACGGCAAGACTCGGCGTGGCGGGATTTATTCTTCTCGCAACTGTATCAACCCTGCCGCTGACAGCCGCAGCGCAAAAAACCGCGAGCGAGATACAGCAGGAGATAAACGCACACAACGCCCAAATAGCGGAGCTGGACAAGGAGATAGCGCAATATCAGGCACAGTTGGACGAGGTCGCTGACAAAAAGCAGACGCTGCAAACGGCGCTGTCACAGCTCAACATATCCATAAAAAAAGTATCGGCCTCAATAGATCTAACGAAAAATCAGATAGGTTCTACCGAGCTTCAGATACAACAACTGGCAAAAGGAATAGATAGCAAGCAGGCATCCATAGAAGTAGGTCGTTCCGGATTGGCCGAATCGCTTCGCAACCTCAACGCTGCGGAAAACCGACCGCTTGTCGTACAGATACTCAATTCGGATAATGTCAGCGACATGTGGCAGGATGTGGAAACTCTGCATTCGCTCCAGTCGGCCATGAACGATCAGATACGCGTTCTGGCGTTGGAGAAGAAATCGCTGGCGGAAACGAAGACGACGCAGGAGGAAAAACGCGCGGAGCTGCTTGCACAGCAGAAGAAGCTCACCGCTCAACAAGGATCCCTGAGTGTGACGAAAAAGGCCCAAAGCGAGCTTCTTGATAAGACAAGGAACGAGGAGAGCGCGTATCAAGCCATCCTGGGACAGAAACAGGCCGCGCGTGAAAGTTTTGAGGAAGCCCTGAGTGACCTGCAGGCACAATTGCAGTACGTCGTGGACCCGTCGCAGATTACGCCAGCGAGCAAGGGCGTATTGCGCTGGCCGCTTGAGAAAATCCGCGTCACGCAATACTTTGGCAACACGCCGTTTGCCAATAGCGGCGCCTACAACGGAAAGGGGCACAATGGCATTGACTTGGCCGCGTCAATCGGCACGCCGGTGTACGCAGCGCTGACGGGGACCGTCATAGGGACGGATAATACCGACGCCGTGCGCAGCTCCAAAGGGCAATGCTATTCCTTCGGCAAGTGGGTCATGATACGACACAACAACGGACTAAGCACCATGTATTCTCATCTGTCGCAGATAAATGTCTCAGAAGGGCAGCGCATAGGGACCGGAGAGCTTATAGGCTATGCCGGCGACACCGGATACGCGACTGGCCCGCACCTGCACTTCGGCGTGTACGTATCATCCGCCACCAAAATAATCCCCCTGGGCGACGCCACGAAATCCGTGACGCCGTGCGCGGCGGCCGTGATGCCCATAGCGCCTCTTTCCGGATACCTAAATCCGCTCAACTATCTGCCATAGCGGCACTTATCTGCCGCAACATGTTTTTAGGAGACATACTAGGGCTTGCGCCCGCGAAACTTCTGCGGACGTTTCCACTCGGTAATGTCCGACGCCTTCCATTCGTATTCGCTTACGTCGCGCAGGAGGCGGCGATTTTTTTTCGGTACGGTAGGGAAGTGGCGGCTATTGTCCAGCTCATCAGAAAGCCATTTCAAGCTCTCATCGGCTACCACCCATTTCTCCGGCGGGTATTTGCGCAGGTCAAAAGGCGCCGAGTACGCCTTCAGTACCTTGCTGCGGCTGCTCTCCCCGATGTACTCGTGGAAATACGACATCGCAAGCTCACGAGTAGTGGAGTACACGGGATCACGATACCTCAATACCGGATGGTTGGTCTTGCTTATCGCACCCCAGTAGCCGTTTTGCCTGAAAAGCGCGACAACATGGTCGTCATCGTCCGCTCCGGCACGCAAATCCATAAGTAAAGGCGGCTTACCATGATATGCGAGGGCTGTAGCGGCCAAAATGGCCCCCTCAAAGCAATGCGCGACCTTCCGCCGCATAACGAGCCTCGGGGACATGCATGTGTCGCCCTCGGACTCAAAATTGACCGGCAGGGAATCAAGATGGTCCTGAATGCTGCGGGGCTCTGAAAGCTCGGAGAGAACGCGGCGCTCGTAAGGCGCTAGTATGGCTCGCAGACCCGCATAAGAAGACATACATAGACAAATATAGCATCGCACAACAGCAAAGATGCGCCGAGAGAGCGTACTGCATATTTTAGACGTTTTTAGTAATCCCCAGACTTCGCTTTACATATATTGTGCGAATGAACATATAGGGTACACTGCATGTGCACACGAGCGTCTTATAATTACACCACGGTATGTCCCCTTCCAGCAACAAGCAGAGTCCCGTACGAGAATATCTTCTTCCGTTTCTGGACTACTGCGAAGTGGAAAAAGGACTGTCCAACAACACGCAGAAGAACTATGCCCAATACCTCAAGCTTTTTCTCGGTTGGCTGCAGAAAACAAAGAACGACTCCCTACTCCCCCGAGACCTGACCGCCAAGCACATCTGGGATTACCGACTTTACCTCGCCCGCGAATATAGGACTCCTTCCGGAGGATACCTGGGTAAAAAATCGCAAAACTATTATCTCATCGCTCTGCGAGCGCTTCTTGCGTATTTTGCGGAGCGAGACATTGAGTCTATCCCCTCCTCCAAAGTAAAGCTCGCAAAACAAAAGGACGAAACCTCCATCTCATTTCTTGATATACACGACATAGAGGAGATGCTAAAAATTCCCGATACCAAGACACGCGCCGGTCTCCGCGATAGAGCCATTATGGAGTTGTTCTTCTCTTCCGGGATGCGCATATCGGAGCTGGTTGCGCTAAACGCGGACCAAGTGTCGTTCCTCCGTGACAAAAGCACGACGCGCACCTATGAGCTTTCCATCATAGGCAAGGGGAAGCGCGCTCGTACGATATTCATCTCGCCACGCGCAGCCGAATGGCTGCGCGCATATCTATCGGCGCGACGGGACGTGCACAAACCACTCTTCATAAACCTGCGCTCCAAGTCGGCGGAAAATACTCGCCTCTCTCCCCGCTCAATCCAACTGATGATATCCAGATGTGCCGTACTGGCCGGACTGTCAAAAAAAGTAACGCCGCATACGCTGCGTCACACATATGCCACGGATCTTCTGACCCACGGCGCCGATCTGCGGAGCGTGCAAGAGCTCCTAGGACACAAGAACGTAGCGACGACACAGATATATACGCACGTTACCAACAAGCGCCTGCGCGACATACACGAGAAATTCCACGGCGGTCGTGACATCAGGAAAGATAGCTGAGCTAATCACCAGCCGTACCACTTCCCCGCCGTGGGGGCGGACCCCTTGTTTATTTCCCGCTTATTTTTTCCAGTGCGCGCAGTATTTCAAGAGGGACGGCGAAGACGACGGTGTTGGACTGGTCGGACGATAGGTCGTTGATGGATTGCAGTGTGCGCAGGTGCAGGGCGCCGGGTGCTGCGGAGAGCATATTGGCGGCCTTGGCCATGTTCTCGGCCGCTTGCACCTCCCCTTCGGCCTTGATGATGACGGCGCGCTTCTCACGCTCGGCCTCGGCCTGCTTCGCGATAGTGCGCTCCATGTCGGCGGGTAGTGCGATGTCCTTGAGCTCTACGTTGGAAACCTTGATGCCCCACGGGTCGCTGGCGAGATCCACGACCATCCGGATACGCTCCGATATCTTCTCTCGGCCGGAGAGGAGCTCGTCAAGCTCCACCTCCCCCACCGCGTTGCGCATGGTCGTCTGCGCGAGCTGGCTCATCGCATATATGAAATCCTCCACTTCAAGGAATGCTTTGGCCGCATCCACAACGCGGTAGTAGATGACGGCGTTCACCCCCACCGAGATGTTGTCTTTCGTGATGGCTTTCTGCTCCGGCACGTCCACCGCCTTCACGCGCATATCCACTTTGCGCATCTGCTGGAAGATGGGGATTATAAGTCGCCAGCCCGGCTCTTTTATCCCTCGGAAGCGGCCCATTGTGAAAAATACGCCGCGTTCGTACTGGCTCACCTGCCGCAATACCACGATTAGCACGACTATCGTGAGCACTATCACGGATACGACGGTGACCGGATTCATATGAGAATTATACCCTTTTCCAGGGTATCTCAAACTCGCTGAATTCCGGCAGGAGCCTGCGCCCGTACAGGA
Source organism: Patescibacteria group bacterium (assembly GCA_024654485.1). Lineage (GTDB taxonomy): Bacteria > Patescibacteriota > Minisyncoccia > Phycocordibacterales > UBA2100 > UBA10103. The sequence continues at coordinate 18,005 of JANLHO010000036.1, forward strand.
GGCGCGATATCACCTCTGCGTGCGAAAGCGCCCCCGTAAGGGCATTGTGAGGCATGGGTTCCTCCGGGATACCGCAATAATTCAGGACCGCATCCAGGTCCAGCGCGGAGCGGCGCTTGGCTAGCGGCGGCTTCATCCCGCGTCCCACGATGTGCATGTAGCAGAGCGTGTGGGTATCTATGGTGCGATATGCAAAAGGCCAATCCGTGTGCCCTGCCCTCTCGGCCGCGGCTTTCAGAAAATCGCGGTCAAAAGATACGTTCTGTCCGGCAAGCGTGCGATTCTCCAAATTTTCACTCCAGCGCAAAAAAGCATGCACCGCATCGGCTTCCGACTGTTTTTTGGGATCCGTTATCTCCTCGCGCGTGAAGCCGCATACGGCAAGGGACTCGTCGTTTATGTGCGCGCCGTCCCATATTCGGCATTCTTCATAAAAACGGTTCTTGGGATTCGCAAGGTCCAGAGCGCCGATGGAGACGATGGAGTTCTTGTTGGGATCCACGCCCGAAGCCTCAACGTCTACGACTAGCATGGGCTACATAGTAAACAGAAAACAGTAAACAGTAAACAGGAGCGCGAATCCGCTGGTCACTCGGTCACTGTTCTCTATTCCAATCCCTTGCAGCTCTTGGAGGGCGTATAGCCGGCTGCGCGCGCATCTTTTTCACTCTGGAACCATATCTGGTTGTCGGGAGCTATATTGGCTGCTCCGGTGCACCACGGAAAGTAGTACACTCTGCCCGAGCGCGAGGCCACGAGCAGTGCCCCCAGATAAGCCCCGCGCGGCTTCATCTCAGACGGCATCTCCTGCACGGCTACGGGCGGTCGGACGTCCTCAAGGGCCGAGAATCTGCCCAATCCGAAGGAAATAAGCCCGACGAGCAGAACGACCGCAACGAGGCCCCAATCCCCTATCGCGGCCTCATAAGCGGCCTTGATTTTTCGGCTGTATTCCTGTATATTCACCATGCTTGAACATTGTAGCGTGCATTTGGATTCTTCTAAAAGCAGCCAGCTATAAGTTACAAGCTATTTTATGGCCCATACAAAAGCAGGCGGAACAGCTAAAAACCTACGCGATTCCAACCCGAAATATCTCGGGGTCAAGAGAGCCGACGGCTCAAAGGTGTCTGTCGGCGAGGTCATCGTCCGCCAGCGCGGGACTCCCATCGTGGCGGGCAAGAATATAGGCGTCGGCAAGGACCACACTCTTTTTGCCCTTTCGGACGGCACAGTCCACTTCCGCACCAAGCGCAAGCTCAATTTTGACGGCCGCTCCAAAAAGCGCAGTGTCGTTGACGTCTACTAAGCGTTCTCTGCACTCACCGCAACGGTGATGTGCGCCTCCGCGCCTGCGGCGCGCACCGTAAGCTTGTGCTCCCCCGTCGTCTTGATGGGTTTCGGCAAATCTATTGCATCGGCAGGTATCATTGCGCCTTTTCCGTTCAAAATAGCCAGCGATATGTCGGCCGCGTTTATCGCCTTGAAAAGGCCGCCCTTATCCGTCGCGCGCGCTTTGATTTCTATCACGGCGCCCTCCACGCTTTTCACTACGCCCGCAATCGTTTTGTTCTCCTGCGCGCGCTGCTCCGTCTTTTTATTTTGCGCGGCTTCGTGCGCGGCCAGCTTGTCGGCGGTCGCCTGCTCCGCAAGGCCATTGGGTATGAGGTAGTTCATCGCGTATCCGTCGGATACCTCCACGACACTCCCCTGCTGCCCCGTCTTTGCCACATCTTTTAGTAAAATGACTTTCATAGAGATTGTCGCTACATGCTTAGCAGCTCCAGAGCTTTGTCCATCTGCGGGTCTCTGTCTGCAGCTGCGTCCTCGTCAGTGTACTCCACTTTCACGTCCGGTACGATACCTGATAACGGTATCTGAGTGCCGTCGGGGCCGAGCCATCGGGCGACAGTTAGCTTGAGCGCGGTTTCGGGCGTTATGTCCACAAGCTCTTGTACCGAACCCTTACCGAAAGTCTCCACGCCCACAAGAATTGCTTTTTCCCAGTATCGCAGCGCATCCGCAAGTATCTCGGAAGCCGATGCGGAGCCGCGGTCCACGAGTATGACCATGCGCAGATTGTCGTTGAAGATGTCGTACCCGAGCGAACGATGGATTATGTTGCCTGCATGCCCGTCGTAGTCTTCGGTAACGACCGTCTTCCCCGCCGGCAAGAACCAGCTCGCGATGTCCACTGCTGCGTCAAGGTAGCCTCCGGGATTGCCTCGCAGGTCAAGCACGAGCTTGGTATTTCCCGATTCTACGAATTCCCGCAGGGCGCTGCGGAAGAGTTGCGGAGAGTTGGACGTGAACGACGCTATTGTTATAACAAAGACACCGCCATCCTTTTGTTCCGTGGTGACTATGGGGACGTTGATCACGTCGCGCGTTACTTTTATTTCCCGAGGAGTGCCCCATCCGTCGCGAAGTATCGTCAGGGCTACCTGTGTGCCCTTGGGGCCGCGTATGAGTCGCACGGCCGAGCCGGTATCTATCCCGGCTGTATCCGCTCCGTCTATCTTCAGTATCCGGTCCCCGCTCTTTATGCCGGCCTTATCCGCAGGCGTACCCTTCAAGGGCGACACGACCGTCAGCACTCCGTCCTTCACGTCTATTTCCATGCCGACTCCTTCAAAGCTGCCGCTCATATCGGCTGCGAATTCTTTATTCTCGGAAGGCGGCAGGAAAAAGGTGTACGGGTCGTTCAGGGACGCCGAAAGACCGGATATCAACCCCCAGACACGCTCCTGATTTAAGTCGGCAGTTGTGGTAGCGGCCGACGTGGTGGTTGCGACTGCCGCCGGAACGAATTTCTCGTCTATCACGCGCCACGCTTTCCACACCGGCGTGAAGTCCACGCCTTCGGGCGCGCCGGGCGGCGCGATGCCGACCGCTCCGAGCATTGAGTTCGTCGCGAGCAGCGCTCCTGCGACGAATCCCGCAGATGCGAACAGCAGCGCACCTATCGCCAATCCGGCGGGGCCAAGAGATTTGAGGCGATGTTCACCCATATATATCGGATGATTATCGCACGCCATGAAGCACATGCAAAATATACGGTATAATGTTGCGCATGCGCTCCCGATACGAGCACAACGGATTGGTCTGGATAGATCTGGAATCTCCCAGCCGCGAAGAGGTGCAGGACATCATCAACGAGTTTGGCATACAGCCTCTGGTCGCGGAGGAGCTTCTGCTACCTACCACGAAGCCGCGCGTGGAGATCACGCCGGACTACATGTATCTTGTGCTCCACTTCCCCGCCCTCCGGCATTCGCACAAGACAAAAGAGCAGGAGATAGATTTCATCATAGGCCAGCGTTATCTGATAACGACACGCTACGATACCATTGACCCAATTCACAAATTCTCAAAGATATTTGAAGTCAACTCCATACTGGACAAGAGCAACGTGGGCGAGCACGCGGGGTATCTTTTCTTCTACATGCTAAAAAAGCTCTACAAAGCGGTGGAGCACGAGGTGGAGTACGTGAGGCACGATCTCACAATAGTGGAGGATCATATTTTCACCGGACACGAGGTAGACATGGTCGCCGCTATCTCCCGCAGTGCCCGCGACCTCCTGAACCTGCGCCAGACTATAGAGCCGCATCGCGAGACTCTGCGCGAGCTTGAGGCTGCCGGCCCGCGCTTTTTCGGCCATGATTTCCATCCATATCTCAAAGCGCTTTCCAACGAGTACTATCGCGTGCACAACCACATATCACGGCATACCGAATCTCTGCACGAGCTGCGGGAGACCAATAATTCCCTTCTATCCACGAAGCAGAACGAGGCTATGCGCATCCTGACCATCATGGCGTTCGTAACCTTCCCCCTCTCACTTATCGCCAGTATTTTCGGCATGAACACATCGTGGCTGCCGATTGTGGGTATGACGAACGATTTCTGGTACGTCACGGCGATAATGGCGGCGGCGGCACTCGCCATGTTCATCTTCTTCAAGCGCAAAAAATGGCTTTGAGGCGTATGAAGCTTAGCGACCTATGGAACGCCTTGCGGCGGAGGGGTAAGGTGCCACTGACTCTCTACAACACTGCTTCAAAAGAGCCGGAGATATTCCGGCTTCCGCCGCAGGCGAAAGAAGTGCGCATGTACAACTGCGGACCTACCGTATACGGCCGACAGCACATCGGCAATCTTTCCATGTTTGTATTCACAGACGTCCTGCGCCGCACCCTTGAATACAACGACTTCAAGGTGAAGCAGGTCATCAATATCACCGATGTGGGGCATCTCTCCTCGGACGCCGACGAGGGGGAGGACAAGATGACCGCCGGCCTCAAGAAAGAGGGGCTGGAGCTGACGCTCCCCAACATGAAAGCGCTCGGCGAGAAATACACCAATCTATTCCTTGAGGATGTGCGCGCTCTCAATATTCGCATAGACGACGTGACCCTACCGCGCGCGTCCGGCTACATCAGTGCCGAAATAGCGATGGTCCACGCGCTTGAGGAAAAAGGATACACATACAAAACACCGAACGGGGTGTATTTTGATACTTCCCGCTTTCCGGAATACGGAAAGCTCGGCGGTATAGACCTCAAGGGGCTCAAAGCGGGCACCCGCGTCCTTGCCGACAGGGAGAAGCGCAGCCCCACCGACTTTCTACTGTGGAAGTCGGATGAGAGGATCGGCTGGGACTCGCCATGGGGAATGGGTTTTCCGGGGTGGCATATTGAGTGCTCGGCCATGATACGCGCCACACTCGGGCAGCAGATAGACATTCACACCGGCGGCATAGAGCACATCCCCATCCACCACAACAACGAGATAGCGCAGTCGGAATCCGCGACCGGCAAGAAGCCCCTTGCGCGCTTCTGGATGCATCGCGCGCACATACGGTTTGAAGGAGGAAAGATGGCAAAGTCCGAGGGCAATATCGTGTACCTAAACGACATCACGGAGCGCGGTTTTCACCCGCTCGCCTTGCGCTACCTATTCCTAACGGCGCACTACCGTACGCCTATGAGCTTCTCTTGGGAAGCCCTTGAAGGCACGCAAAAGGCCTACGCCAAGCTCGTAGCGCGCAGGCTTTCTCTCAAGACATCGGCACAGGCTCCCGCGCCGCCGCTATGGAAGCGTAAATTCACGCGCCATATCAACGACGATCTGGACACTCCCGGTGCGCTCGCCACGCTATTGGGTATGATGCGCGACAATAAGCTCACCGACGACGAGTTGCTTGCGGGAATCACGGACATGGACAAGGTCTTGGGTCTAAACCTTGCCGAACCGGACGCTCTTGCGCGGGAAATGGCCGCCTCCGAAACGAGAGAGATGGTCCCGCAGGATTCCCTTCCGCAAAACGTCCGCGAGCTTCTGAAGAAGCGAGAGGAAGCGCGCTCCAAGAAAGAATGGCCGCAGGCGGATGAGTTGCGCATCCTTATAGAGGGCGAGGGCTACGAGGTGGAAGACGCGCCCGAAGGTCCCCGCGTCTACAAGCTCTAGAGTTTGCTCTAGAGCAAACTCTAGAGCAGATACTGTAGCGTATGCTGCGCTACTTCTCCAAAACGAAATTGACGAGCCGACCCGGCACGATGATGACTCGCGCCACTTCCCTCCCCAGAAGGCGCGAGGCCACAGCCGCTCGCGCGGCCTCTTCCGTTGTCTTCTTGTCGGCGTCCAAAGTGACGCTCGCCTCCCCTCTTGTCTTGCCGTCCACCTGCACGGCTATTCTTACAGACTCCTCCAGAAGCAGCTTAGGGTCGTATTCCGGCCACTTTTCAAGGTGTATGGACTTTTTGTGCCCCATCTCGTGCCAGAGCTCCTCCGAGATGTGCGGTGCGAAGGGCGCAAGTATTCGCAAGAACACGCCCCACTCTTTCTCTCCTATCGCCTCCGACTTTTCGGCCGCATTGATGAATATCATGAGCTGTGCTATCGCGGTGTTGAACTTCTGGGCAAGAATGTCCTCGCCCACTTTCTTTATCGTTTTGTGCAGCGCCTTTTCAATCTCGGAACTTGCCCTTCGCTGTTCGCTGCCCGCCCCGTGGGAAAGATCGTTTTTGTGATTTACTCTCTGTTGTCCAATCCTCCATACGCGCTCCAAAAAACGGCGTACGCCCGCTACACCGTCCGGATTCCACGGGTAGTTTGAGACTTCGTTGTACGGGCCTATAAATGCCAGATACATGCGCACGGTGTCCGCGCCGAGGCGCTTCACCACCTCGTCGGGGTCTACTACGTTGCCACGAGATTTGCTCATCTTCTGGCCATCGGGGCCGAGGATAAGCGAACGGTTCATGCGCCTCGTGTACGGCTCCGAGTCTTTCACGAGTCCCATGTCGTACAGCGCCTTTTGCCAGAAGCGGCTGTATAGAAGGTGCATGGTCGTGTGTTCTGCGCCGCCGGAGTAGAGATCCACCGGCATCCAGTTCTTCTGTTTTCTGTTCTCTGCAAACTGTTTTCTATTCTTTGGGTCCGTGTAGCGCAGGAAATACCACGACGAGTCCACAAAAGTGTCCAGCGTGTCGGTCTCGCGCTCCGCACGCCCCTTGCACTTCGGGCACTTCACATTCACCCACCGCTTGGCCTTCGCGAGCGGCGAGCGACCGCTCCCGTCGGGCAGATAATCTTTCACCTTTGGTAGCTCCACGGGAAGCTCCTCCTCCCTCACCGCCTGCGGCCCGCAATCGGCGCAGTGGATCATCGGTATCGGCACGCCCCAGTACCTCTGGCGCGAAACTATCCAATCGCGGAGTTTGTATGTCTTGGTGAGCCTGCCAAACTGTTCTGCAATCAACGGAATTGCTGCTTCGCTCGTCATTCCTGAAAATTCAGCCGAATCATGGAGGATTCCCTTCCCCGTATACGGTCTGCCGTGAAGGCGGCTCCAAGCTGTGCGCATTTCTTCGCGATTTATGAACTGCTCCATCTCATTCTCGGAAAGCCAAGAAACTTCATGTCGGCTTTTTTCTTCAGGCGCAATGTCTACTTGCGTATCGTCTTCCAGCTTGAAAAACAAAGGCTTGTAGTGTGCAAACGTGTTCTCTAGGCGATTGTCGCTGTAATACTTACCGTGGATCGTTCCCCCCAATCCCCTCACAAGAGTCGCATTCGCGTAGCCTGTCTCTTCTTGTATCTCACGTTTTGCCGCAGTGGCGGGATCCTCGCCTTCATGGATACCTCCCGACACGAAACCCCGTATGTCAGTGGGTTTGTAGTGGACGGCCTGATACTTTTCTTCTGACCAATGTTTTACAATAGCCAAAATTGACGAACGATCCGCAAAGGGTTCGCCTGTCCTTACTGCGTCAAGGCCGGTCGTTCTGATAATCAGCGGCTCTATTGTTTCTTTAAGAGGAATGTCGTACTTCGTCGCGAACTCGACATCGCGCTCGTCGTGCGCGTCGCCGAAGAGTGCACCGGTGCCGAATGTTGCTATGGCAAAATCTGCCACCCATATCGGAATCTCCTTGCCGGTCGTCGGATTCACGGCTTTCACTCCTTTGAGCTCCACGCCCGTCTTTTCCTTGCTCTCCTGCCGCTCGCGCTCGCTCTTCTTCGCCGCTTGCGCAACGTACTTCTCGACCTCGGGCCAATTTTTGACTAAACTAGACCAAGCCTGCCCTCCGAAGCCTTGGCGAAGGAGGGGATGCTCCGGCGCGAGCACAAGGAACGTGCCGCCGAAAAGCGTATCGGCGCGCGTAGTGAAAACTCGGATAGTAGGACGCAGCCACATAAGGATATCCGGCTCCCTCTCCCCTGTGAAGTGCGGTTCAGTAGATTTGCAAATGTTCGCTTGGACGCCAAGTAGGTCCTCAAGTTGCTTCCTCTGCTCCTCGGTGATCGCATAGTCACGAGAGTCGTGCAACACGGTGACATCTTTCACGTTGCCCTTTATTTTTGCAGCATCAAAGTTCCATTTGAACTTCTTCTCGAACGGACGCTTCTTATCCTTGAATTTTGGGCTCACTACCGCTCCCGCAAGAACAAGCCTGTGGATCGGTTTTGACAACTTCTCGACGACCTTCATCGCGACAGTTCCCCCCAAACTGTGTCCGAACAATATCGTGCGTTCGTCGTAGTCAGTCGCCCGCAGTGCGGCACTCACCTGCTCGGCCTCGGAAGGATCATCGGTGTTTGGCAGCTCCGGCACCACTACCTCATGCCCCATCGCTTCCAATTCCCTTTTCAACCACTGCAAACGAACGTCGCTCGGACTCCCCGTGTATCCGTGCAAGAGAACATACTTGTATTTTTTATCTTCATCAAATACGAGCGGAAAGTCTATCTCCGCGCCTTCACTGCGGCCTATCCAGTTGCGCTGCGATTCTTTTATCTCCTCCGGCCAATCCAGAGGCTCCAGATCATCAATGAGCCTGTCGGCGTAATCGGTTATCTTAATGTTCCACTGGAGCATCTCGCGCTGCGTCACTTCCGCGCCGCATCGCTCGCACTTCCCTTCCGCGACCTGCTCGTTGGCGAGCACCGTCTTGCACGAGGGACACCAGTTGACCGCCGTTTCTTTCCGGTATGCGAGCCCCTCTTTGTGCATCTGCAGGAAAAGCCACTGGGTCCATCGGTAGTACGCGGGGTCGCAGGTGACGACTTCGCGCGACCAGTCAAAAGATGCGCCCATGGAAGCTATCTGATTTTTCATGTACGCGATGTTGCCGAGCGTCCATTTGCGCGGGTCCAGCTTGTTCTTTATCGCGGCATTTTCGGCAGGAAGTCCGAAGGCATCAAATCCTATCGGATACAGCACATTCTTCCCCTGCATCCGGAGCGTCCGCGCGAGGGTATCGGGCACGGCAAAAGCGTACCAGTGCCCTACGTGGAGATTGCCGGAGGGGTACGGGAATTCGGTCAGGAGATAGAAATTCTTACGGCCTTTTACTTTGTCCGGCGTCCTGTAGAGCTTCTTCTTTTCCCAGAATTTTTGCCATTTACGCTCTATTACCTTGTGATTGTATTTCTTCATACGACGATTGACTGTTTCTTATGGTCGCCTGCCCCGCCCGCCTGCGCCGAGGCTTCGGCGGGCAGGTAGCCAGTGCGCAGCGCTGTGGTACTGGGGTACCTCTTCATTCCAGACAGCGTATCATATAGCACAGAATAACGGTATAATTACTTTTTATGTGGGCTGAATACGTGCTAGCGAGCGCGATCTGGATACTAGTAATCGGCATACTGCCGACCATTCTCCACAAAACGGAAAAACCGGATTTTCTTACCGGCATCATCACTACATCGGCAATTGCAGGAATTACGACAGCGTATGGTGCGCTCGGGCTGTGGGCAAGCGCGATCCCTTCGGCACTCATAACCCTGGGATGGCTTACGCTTACCGTTCAACGTCTTCTTATAAACCGAAAAGCGGAGCAGCCGCTTGTGCAGCTGCCCCGTTGGCTAACGCGCAAGGACTTCTAGCGGATCATCGCCGGGATTGCTTTCTCGTACGGCGGATATCGCTCCGGATCAATGGTGCGCTCAAAACAGTACTCACCCGCTTCGTGCTGCCAATTTTCGTCTACATAGTACCCCGGTATACGAGCTTCCGGCGCGCCCAAGCCTTCGCGTCCGGCACGGTTGAATGTCGCGCACAGGTTGAAAGAAAGCGAACCTGTAGCCTCGTAAATGTACGTCTCACCGGTCTGCGGGTCGGTCGGCACGGCGAAGCCGCTTAGCGGATCTCTGAGCTCCTCAAGATCGGACGGGAGTTTTTCTTTCTGCTGCCAGTACATCACTATCTGTGATTGGATGCTCTGCAGGTCCTGCACACGGCGCTCATCCTGCAAGTACTGCCTCGCCTGCCACGGCGTACCCACGATAAAGAATCCCGCTATGATAGACGCCAAAACGAGCACTCCGACTCCAAGATTGATCATTTTCGCGCGGGCGCGATTCTCCTGCCAGTACCCGCGAAGGTCCGCGAGAAAGTGTAGGAATACGGCTCCCGCCACGAGGAATACCACGAGGGTTTTGAGCAAGAAGCCCGTAGTTAATTCCTCTCCCCGCAGGAATGTAGTGAGAAGTACGATGAAATCCACGACAACGCCGGCTCCGGCGGCGAATACGGTCAGATAAAGCGCCCATCTCCGCACCCATATTTCCAGTCGCGTGGTATCGGCCGCGATATCGGAGCGGATAAGACGCATCAGTATGAGTAGTACGGGCGTGAGCACTATGAGAGAGGCCATTTGGTAGCTTATGCCGCTCTGATACGGGGAAACGTAGTAGAGCTCGTTGGGAAATGCATAGTCTATGTAGTTGAATATGAGCGCGATAAAAGCGAAAACACCGGTATAAAGACTAAGCATCGCACCCGCCCAGAGGAAGAAATCCTTAGGCGTTGCCCTTGGTTTATCCATATGCCAGAAGTATCGCACATTCACCAAACTCGGCAAGCCCTCCGAAATCCAGTGAGGTCGTACCTCACTGGATTTCGGGATGCCTTATCCGTGCCTGAATTCCACGACATCCCCGTCTTCCATCACATACTCCTTCCCTTCCGAACGTACCAGCCCCTTTTCGCGCGCCAGAGACCAAGAGCCGCACTCAAGCAATTTGTCCCAGTGGATGACCTCGGCACGTATGAATTTGTCGCGAAAATCGCTGTGTATCGCCGCTCCGGCCTCCGGTGCGCTGGAGCCGCGGGTTATCGTCCATGCACGCGATTCCTTCTCGCCTGTCGTAAAAAATGAAATGAGATCAAGCAGTGAATAGCCGGCTTTTATCAAGCCTTGAACGCCGTCGTCCACGCCAAGCTCGCGGCGGAAATCCGCGCGCTCGTCGTCGTGGACGTCCGAGAGCTCGCTCTCCACGCCCGCGTCCACCATCGTCCATGCCGCCTCGGAAGTATCAAGGAACTGCTTCAGCGCGCGCCAGCGCTCACCTCCCTCGGCATCCACGTTCAAGGCTCCGCTTTTTTTGTTGAGCACGTACAGAACGGGCTTCATGGTAAGAAGGTGTAATGCCCTTATCTCCTCCCCTTCTTTCTCGGAGAGTGCCGATGTGCGCGCCGCTCTGCCGCTCTCAAGCGCAGGCACGATCTTCCGTAGCGCATCAAGCTCCGCGAGAAGCGCCTTGTCGCCACCTTTTGCGTCGCGCTCCACGCGCTCAAGACGCTTGGAGGCACTTTGCAGGTCGGCGAGGATAAGCTCGGTATCTATTATCTCAATATCGTGAAGCGGGTCTATGGATCCGTGGACGTGATGCACGTCTTCATCCTCAAAAAGCCGCACTACCTGTGCAATAGCATCCACTTCGCGTATGTGCGAGAGAAATTGATTGCCCAATCCCTCTCCCTCCGAGGCGCCCTTCACGAGCCCCGCTATATCCACGAATTCCACGACGGCCGGTATCTTTTGGGCCGAGTCGGACATCTTCGCAAGCTTGTCCAACCGCTCGTCCGGCACGGGCACAATGCCCACGGAAGGGTCTATCGTGCAAAAAGGATAGTTCTCGGCCGGAACGCCCTTGCGCGTCAGCGCGTTGAAAAGTGTGGATTTCCCCACGTTCGGCAAACCAACGATTCCGATACTCAAAGACATAATGCTGTAAGCGCTTGCCCCGTGGGGAACGCGCAGCGTTCCTTTTCGGGGACATCCGGCCATACTATAGGAAAACCGGCTCTGCTGCTACACGCCGCGTTCTCCAAGATGTCGCACTTTTGCCAACCATTTCTCCCTGCGCTCTTGCGGGATATTCTCGGAGGGTCCGAACCACGTCGTGCGCACGCCAAAGCCGGCGAACCAGAGTATGCCCCACTTGAGCTGGGCGTTTACGTTGCCGGGGAGAGCGCGCACGAGCCACGGCGGAGTACCGCTAGCAATTATGATGCGTGCCGTCTTGCCGCGAAAAAGTCGGTGCCAAAATATCGTACGCTTTCCCGTATCGCTCTTTATATAACGAAAAGCGGAGCCGGGCAGCCATGCGCGGTCAAAGAGCCCTTTGAGGAGGGCGGGCATGCCGACCCACCACACGGGGTGTACTACGACGAAATGGTCCGAGCATGTCACAAGCTCCTGAAAGCGCAGCAAATCCGGCTCCAGCTCCTGCCTCTCGCGATAACCCTTGTGCAGTATCGGATCAAATTGCATCTCACCGATATTCATGCGCCGCACGTCGTATCCCGCTTCGCGCGCCGCCGCTTCATAAGCATCCGCCACAGCGCCGCAAAATCCGCTTTTATCGGAATGCCCCAAAAGCAGAAAAATCTTCTTTTGCGGAGACATCATATCGCACGCGACAGTTACTTGCTCTCGTCTTGCGTGTGTATACCACGCACTCCTATCTCACCATCTTGCTCATCGGCGCCGACCTCACGCAGCGCGAATGCGCGAACCGTTTTCATGCTGAAATAAAACGCAAACATAAAAATCACAGCTATCGCGAGCCGCATGACGAATGCGACAGGCCCCGCCTCTTCGTAGCCCAAGAGGCCCCAGCCCGCGTATATCACCAAAGCCGCGCCCGAAACGACCGCATCGGCCACTACGCTCCACTGACGCTTCGGATTGGTCAGTCCGGCCGCCGCAACCGCCGCGAAAACCCCTGCAATGATGAACGGGAATTGGGCGCTTAATGAATCCGCATAAAGCGGGGATGAGATAAGGGAAAGCGCCGCACCTCCCAGCATTAGGTCGCGGGCGATATCGCCGTGGTAGTGCCTTATGGACGTAAAGGCGGAATACGATGGCTCAAAGCCCTTTACAAACATTCTCCGAACCTTCCGTCGGTGCTCCTCCGATTCCGCATCGCCCTTGGTCATAGTGCTCATAATGATGCCACGCCCGCGCGTTTATGCAATGTATAACTAGTGCAGGCGTCAGGCTGTCCTATTTCGCGGCAATGGCGAGTAGTACCGCAGTGTCGTCGCTTGGATCGGCGGCATTGCGCTTGGTGTGCCCGCACAGCTCGCAGCGCTGGACGAGCGAGTAATGCGGCGACGATCCCTCTACGGCTATCGGCTTCATGAGTCCTCCGCATTGGGCGGCCCTGTCTCCCGGATTGACGTCCACGTGCTTACTCCAAAGGCACTTAGGGCAGTGATTCGTATACCCGTCGCCCACGACATGCGCGCCGCAATGCCCGCATGTAAAATCCTCTATGGTGCGCTGGAATCCCTTTCCCATCGTACTAGCGTATCTCCACTGAAG
>JANLHO010000038.1 GCA_024654485.1 Patescibacteria group bacterium
AATGGTTATTTCAATATCTGGATATTAATCCCGCTTCTCACCATAGCGGCCATCCTCGGCGACAATGTCGGATACTGGTTCGGCAACAAGGTCGGCATCAGGCTTTTCCTGCGCCCGAATTCGCGCTTTTTCAAGCACGAGCACCTTGAGGCCGCCAAGGAGTTCTACGACAAGCACGGCGCTATCGCCATATTCCTCGCGCGATTCGTCCCAATCGTGCGCACCTTCGCCCCCATCGTGGGAGGAATGGTCAGCATGAAATATCGCGTCTTCATCGTGTACAACATCGCGGGAGCGATTGCGTGGGGTGCCGGCGTTACATTCCTCGGCTACTACCTCGGCGAGCGCTTCCCTCTGGTGGAGCGCTACTTCCTGCTAGTAATCCTCCTAATCGTTATCGCGACGACGCTGCCGCTTTTCTGGCACGCTTACAAAAAAATGCCCGCGAAAGAGATCTGAAAAGCATCCGCCCCATTTTTTCTGCGTAGCACGTTATGTAGCAAGCTCTCCAACATCCCGATACTTAGAAAAAAGTTGAAGTATTGGGATAAAAAAATTTCCACACGGACGATCCGCGTTATTTGATAGCCGACGTTATTTGCCGCTCTCCTGCCGCAAGCGGGCGAGGCCTCCCCATAATCCGCCCAAGTCGCCGAGCTCCGAGTGTACTATATCGGGCACTTCGGAGAATTTTCTCATTATGGTGCCGACATGGTAGGCCACCCTGTCCACAGGGATGCCTATCTCGTTCATCATGGAGCCGCCGATTACGACCCTCTCCGGAGACCAGTGCAGGATGGTGTTGTGCACTCCGTAAGCGAGCGTCTTCGCCAGCTCCTCCCATATATCGTGTTCTTTGCCGAGCTCTTTCGGGTGCATGCCAAAACGCTTGTGTATAGCCCTGCCCGATACCATATCCTCAAGCGAGGTAGAGCCCTCGGCAGAGAGGTACTGCCCCCCTATCTCAAATCCGTACCGCGAGTCATCTATGCGCCCGCCCACCAGGCGAACGCCGCCTACTCCGGTGGAGACGGTGATATAAGCCAGTATGCCTGCGCCCTTTCCAGCGCCGTTATGAGCTTCGCCCAGTCCGACGAGTGCTGTGTCATTTTCCGCCACCACGGGCACCTGCATTATGGATGCGAGTTCGCCGCGAAAATCCCGCTCGCGCCACAGCGGCAGCGGCTTCCCCATCGCGATACTGCGCAGGTCTCCGCCGCTAAGATCTCCGGCCGTTTTTGATATGAGCTCAAGCTCTCTGTCGCAATCCTCCGGCGTATCAAAAATTATCGGGTCAACGAATTTCTCCATGTCCTGAGACGCGGCTATACGCGTCTTCGTGGCTCCGATATCCGCAACGATGTACATGTCAGTTCTCTATGACCGGTATCCCGCCAAAATCTTTTTTTTGTACTTCCTTGTAGAGTTTATTGGACACCAAAACGGGCTTGCCGTCCTTCTCCACGACGTAGTACGCGAAGCCGCGCATTTTTTTGACGGCTTCATAATCCGCATGGCCGGGCATGGAGGCGGAGTCCTCTGCGCCGAGCACCGGGCTGTCGTCGGCCGTTACGAGCCACTGTGCTCCGGTATTCACGACCAAGTGCCCGTGGCCGGGCGGCATGTAGACCGAATCTCCCGCCTTGACGGATATGGCCTTGAATTCTTCTATGCGGTCCGGCTGCGACTCGCCTCCCTCAACGACCATTTTTTGCAGTAGGGCGATACCCTCGCCCTGTATTATCCAGTACGTTTCGTCTAAGTCGCCCACGTGGTAGTGGCCGTACGTCTTTATGTATTCGCCTCCCACCGTTCCCGCTTCCCAGACGGTAATATTACGCTTCTTGGAGCCGCCTCGGATCATGTAGTAGTGAATGGCCGGCCCCTCTGCCGTAGGGTCCATCAACACCTCTTTCATTTTATCGTGCGAGCGCGCCGCGTATGCTTCAAACGCCATGGCGGGCATTGTAACACAGTCACCGCGACGAAGTAGGTGATATGACGCCGAAGTGCTCCATCTTGTCCAAATACGAGAGCACGGCGTCTATATACCCCGCGTGCGACCATGCCAGAGGCGCCGCGCATACTTGCTCGCCGGTCTGCGGGTTGAGCTGCTCGGAGAGCACGCCCGAAGGAAGCGCGTGCCGCACCACCCAGTCAAATATCTCGCGCACCCGCTTCAGTTCCGCGTCACTCTTCGCGCGCGCGGTAAGGTACTCCGCATACCAGAGCGTGGTGACTATCCATGGATTGCCCGGCGAAGGCCCCTTGATGCGGTAATAGTCGTCGTCCGAGAAGCGGGCGATACCGCCGGAGGATATTCCGGCAGAGAGCGTACGCACACTCCCCTCCCACGCACGCTGCAGTCGCTTATCGTCCGGCGGTAAGACGCCGAAAGCAAAAACGCCGTACGCGCTTGAGATATCGGCAGTGGCGTCGGCGACCGTCTTCCCACCCTCGCTCACGAGCATGTTGTAGAACATCCCCGCTTTCTCGTCCCACAAATGCGAGAGTATGGCGTTGCGCACTTCCACGGCCGCGCCACGGTAGCGCGTTTCGTGTGTTTCCTTGCCGAGTATCTTGGAGAGGTCCGCGGCGGCGCATAGGGCGCCGTACACGGCGGATGCCGTGTAGGTGGAGGAGCCGCGCTTGCGCTCCCACAGATTATACGAAGCCTGCGGCAGGTGCGTATCGGGATCGCGGTATCGTATCATAAATTCCGCAGCCTTCTCCACAAGCGGGTTGAACATATCCTCAAGGAACTCTATGTCGTGCGTCTTCTCGTAGTGCTTCGCCAAGGCCCACACTACGATGGCCGTCTCGTCTTCCTGTATGGGAAGCTGCGGCCCGTCCACCCCCATCCAGGGGTGCCACGAGCTCCCGAGTGATTTGTCGGGCAGATATTTGTGCATCAGATACCCTTCTTGCGTAATGACGTCGCGGCAAAACTCAAAAAAACGCCTTGCGATGGCGGGATCGCCAACGTGGTCCAGTGCCATGGCCACATACGCAGAATCACGCGGCCACACGTACGAATACGTATCCAGCCCAAGCTGAAGCATGTCGGAGTCGCATGAAGCGATCACCCCTCCTCCCGAATCCACATGTGCGCGCACATGCATGAGAGAGCGCTTGAAGAGCGCGGCTTGTGCGGGATTGAGGTCGTGGAAGTCGCGTGGAGAGGCCCCCACCCACGCTTTCCAGAAATCGCTCGCGGTTTTCAGCAGGTGCTCCGGAGTCTTGTTGTGCACGTACGCGTCAAGCTCGCGCGCGTCCGTAATGGACTGGGCGGCCGCCATCCAGTAGTGGCACGTGCGTGACTGCCCCTGCGCGTAGCGCGCGTATAGCCCTATGATGGAATCCGCCGGACCGTGTTCTATCGGATTGCGCGACAGAGCTCCGTCGTCGGCATCGCGATAACTCCCCTCATTCCCCTGAAAGTGAGCGCGTCCCGTCGCCCAATCGCCGAAAGGCTCCCCATCCAGCTCGGCACCCATCAGGAAGACCCGCCTGCCCTTGTAATGAACGATCGCGTGCGCGGACGGGTCAAAGTACGCCGTGTCCGCGCCGTGCGATTTGTATATCTCAAATTCGTGACCGAAATACAGCTTTATCTCACGCTCGCTCTCCCCCGCGTTTGTAATGGTAACGCGGCGCAGGAAAATGGACTTCTCGTTGTAGACGATGTCTTTGAAGGCGAGCTCCACCGCAAGCCGCGGGTGGCGCGCCACGATAGTGCTTGACAGCGCCTCCTCCTCGCACGATACGCTTATTTCCCACTCCCTGTCTTCGTCAAACCAGTGCATGCCTCCGTCCACGAAAACGCCTACGCGGTGCATGTAGTGTCCGCGCGCGTGGTCCTCGTATCCGACGTGCGGATAGTACACATCGCGCACCTCCCCGTGCGCATCCAGCGCGACAGCCATTTCGCCGTTGCCGAGAATGATGGAGCGCGACATAATTATGCCCGTAGCTTCGTCGCGCGAAGACGAAGATCGGAGAGCGCGTTCATGTAAGCTATGTAGGCGTCGTACGGCGATTCGTACGGTGAAAAGTATGCATGCACGTCGCCGTCGGCGAACCATTTCGTACACATATAGTAGAAGTGGTCGGAGGTCTGCAGACGCCGCCAATCTTCCAGAAGCTTGTGGTCGTTGGCGAGCAGTATGTCATCCTCCAGTGCGTAGATATTTTCTATAGCGGCTTTCTGCATCGGATTTCCCGTCCACGCCGAAAGGTCGCGGTCGGTATCCGCCCAAGTGAGCGTATCGGGGACGTCTACCTCGTCGCGCGGTTCGTAGCTCGCGATCACCTCGGAAGGCGTCTTGAAATCAATGCCCGGATTCTTGAAAAGTTCTTCGGGCAGCACTCTTAGAAAATCAAAGATGCCTGTATCCTCCCACTGGTGCTCGCCGAAGGTCTCGTAATCCATGAAAAGGTTCACGGTGTCGCCTTCCGCCTCGCCCACCCATGCGGCGAATTTTTCCGCCGTGAGCGGCCACTCGGACCAGTCGCGCGAAGAGAATCGGAAAGCGACATCATCTGAAAGCCGATAATTTTTGAGGAGCAGTCGCGTATGTCCTGCCCCTTTTGGCCGATACACGTAGTTGGGGCTGCGCCAGCCGAGTATCGGGTCCCATCCTTCGGCCACCACCCCTACGTAGCCCGCCGAATCGGCCCATGTGCCGAGGTCGTTGCGGTACGAAAGCTCGGTATTTCGGAAAACGCGCGGCCACACTCCGAAGATGCGCCGCACCATAGCGCGGTGATGAGCCACTTGTCGCTCAAATTCGGCCGTGGAGTAGAAAAAAGCAAGGGTGTGGTGGTACGTCTCCCCCAATATCTCCACGCGACCCGTATCCACCAGCGCCTTGAAGAGCGCTACGGCCTCCGGCGCATAGCGCTCAAGCTGTTCCAGAGCCACGCCGGAGAAAGAGAACGCGACGCGGAACTCCGGATGCTTTTGCAGAAGCTCCAGCAAAAGGCGCGTCGTCGGGATGTAAGACTTGCGAGCCACCTTCTCCACTACCGCGCGGTTGTTTAGGCTGTCGTCGCCCCTATGATTGAAATATTCGGCATCATTGCCCACGTCAAAAACGCGATACCGCTTCACGCGATACGGCTGATGGACCTGAAAGTAGAAGCAGACCGACTTCATACGCAGTGTGTAGCGGACCTCATCTTCGTATTGTACTACGGATAAATAAACGCCAAACGCTAAACGCTTATCCCCGTGAGTTCGCGGACAATGCCGTCCACTTTTTGCGCGGCCTGCGCCCAGGTGAGACGCTCGGCTTCGTTCGCGGCGTTCTCGGCAAGCGATTCGCGCAAACCGGCGTGACCGACGACCGCCAAGATCTTGTTTGCCATCTCATCCACATCCCAAAAGTCTACCTTGAGTACGTGCCGGACGACTTCGGAGACTCCGGACTGCTTGGAGAGCAAGACGGGCGTGCCGAGCCTCATCGCCTCAAGTGTCGCGATTCCAAAAGGCTCGGAAACGGACGGCATGACGAAAAGATCGGCGCTGGAATACACCTCGTGCCGCTCCGTGCCGGAGAGGAATCCGGTGAAAAAGACGTGCCCTGCTATACCGAGGTCCGCCGCCAATCTCATAACCTGCTCTTCCATGTCGCCTGCACCGGAAACTATGAAGAGGACCTGCGGATTGCGCTCCAAGACGCGCTTCGCGGCTCGCAAAAAGTGGTCGGGGCCTTTTTGCAGCGTTATACGTCCGATAAAAAGAACGAGCCGGTAGCCGGAGAGTTTTAGCGTCCGCAATCTGGGCAGCGCCTCGCCTCCTTTCGGAGCCGTTGTATCGTCTATGCCGTTGTAAACTACGCGGATCTTTTCCGGCGATATTCCGTACTCGCGCACTATTATTTGCCTTGTCATCTCGGAGACAGTGATGATGACATCCGCCTCCGTCATTCCCTCTTTCTCCGCCTCGTACACTTGCCGATTTGTGCCCTGCGACCCGCCGCAGCGGTCAAATTCCGTCGCGTGCACATGCACGATGAGCGGTTTACCCGTGGCCCTTTTCGCTTCCACGCCGGCACCGAAAGAGAGCCAGTCGTGCGCATAAATCACGTCAAACCGCTCATCAAGCGCTATCCGCCTGCCTGCGGCAGCGTAGCGGCGAACTTCCGCGAGCAGGTCCTGCGCGTATATCCCGCCCCCGTTATCTTGCTTGGTGTATCCGTGCTTAGTGACGTAGGGCGTGAGAGAAGAATCAAAAGCTCGTACATCCGTCCTCTCCGAGTCCGCAAAAACTATGCGCGCCCACGGAGTATTCACGTCCAGCTTTTTTGGCATAACGAAAATAACGTCCACCCCGCGCTCGGAAAGTGCGCGGGTAAGGCCTAGACACGCGACGCCGAGTCCGCCGCTGTGGTACGGCGGAAACTCCCACCCGAACATAAGAATTCGCGTTTTCATTTCTACGTAATTGTACCACTCGGCGCAGCTCAGAAGGTATGGAAAGCTCAAATATCGGGAGTT
>JANLHO010000040.1 GCA_024654485.1 Patescibacteria group bacterium
AAGCACATTGAAGAGGTCGTCGCCATGAAGCCGAATATCACGATGGACGACGGCGCGGACCTTGTCTCAACGATACACCAGGAGCACGCCGAGCTCATCCCCGAAATTCTGGGAAGCACGGAGGAGACGACGACGGGCGTGATACGCCTGCGCGCCATGGCGAAAGACGGGGCTCTCAAGATTCCCGTGGTCGCTGTCAACGACGCCAAGACCAAAAATCTTTTTGACAATCGCTACGGTACGGGGCAGTCCACCCTTGAGGCGATAATCCGCGCCACCGGGATGCTGGTGGCGGGTAAGACATTCGTCATCGCAGGATACGGCTGGTGCGGCAAGGGGCTGGCACTCCGCGCGCGCGGCATGGGAGCCAATGTGATAGTGACGGAAGTGGATGCGGTGAAAGCGCTGGAGGCTGCGATGGACGGCTTTCGCGTCATGCCAATGGCCGAGGCGGCGCCACTCGGAGACCTTTTCTGCACGGTCACGGGCGATGTCAACGTGGTCCGCGGTGAACATTTTGAAAAGATGAAGGACGGCGCGTTCGTGTGCAACGCGGGGCACTTTGATGTGGAGGTGAGCATCAAGGATCTGCGGAAATTGGCAGGCGAGCCGAAGCGTGTCCGCGAGCATGTGGACGCGTACACATTGGGCAAGAAGACCATCTACCTACTCTCGGAAGGGCGGCTCGTGAACCTCGCCGCCGCCGAGGGCCACCCGGCGAGCGTCATGGATATGAGCTTCGCCACGCAGGCACTCGCAGCAGAGTGGCTTGCACTAAGCGCAGCCGAAGGACCTGCTCTTGAGTCCAAAGTCTACGATGTCTCCGGTAAGATAGAGGAGACGGTAGCCCGAATGAAGCTCGCCTCCATGGGTATATCCGTAGACGAGCTGACCGAAGAGCAAAAGAAATACCTCGCCTCGTGGCAGGAAGGGACGTAAAAAAATCAGATATGGATTCAGAGGGACCAATGTTTAGAAAATATCCTCCGTACGAGGAAGGAGATAAATGGGAAAAGCATCTCAGCAAGCGCGAGAAGATAGTGCTTGAGCGACCTATAGGCGTGGGAGGAGACCTCTGGCACCTCAAAGAAGAGCTGTACAAGCCGCTCATAAAGTACATGCGTGAAGAAAATGACCCGAATCGGATAGCGAGAAAATTGGACGAATTGCTGGATGAGTACTACCAAAATTCCGAAGAGAAGGGAGGATCACCCTTGATAGGCGACCTGCAAGGCAGAGCGGATAGGTTCGTTGACGCTCTTTTGTCGGACGTCACTGCTGCAGAAGACGAATAAACGATGTAGCCCCGTCATACCTTGCCCCACAGGGGCGAGGTATCTCGCGGGGCGACACCGGGCTTGTTTTTTGGAAGCCGTCTGTCCGAGGGTTACCCTCGGACAGGATTTTAGCGCTCTATTCCGTTGTCCGAGGGTTACCCTCGGACAGATTCGTAGGATGGACTCAAGAAAATGGCGTGGTTGAGGCGTTTTATGGAGTGTCATGACTTGCAGGGGGCCTTGACAAGCATCACTGCTGATGATAATATCCCGCGACCTGTGAGAGATTGCAGGCATTCACATGAGCTTCATCACAACGGCCTTACTGGGCTTTTTTCTTTTGGGCAATGCGGCGGCGACTTCGGCTATAGCAGCCACAGTGGCGCCCGCTCCCACTTACTCCGTCGCCGTGACGGGGTACAATGCCGTACCTGCGCAAACCGATGACGACCCGTTTACCACCGCAAGCGGCGCGCGCTCCAATCCCGAAGTGGTGGTCGCACGCTCCGTAGATCTTGCCGACAAGCTGCCATACGGCACTGTCATTGAGGTTACGCCAAAAGCGGCCATCTCAAACAACTGCGGGATCTCGCTGGTGGGTGAGCACATCGGCTATCGCGTCGTCGCCGACTCCATGCACTCGCGCAAGCGCAATCAGATAGACATCATGTTTGATACTTCCGCCGACGTTGTGGTAGGCCGCAAAGCGACCAATGCCGCGATAGCGCTTGGCGTGTGCAGCGACGTGGAGATACGCGTAGTCGGCCAAGTTGATATCAAGAAGATGCCGCGCAATCAGGCGGAGCTGAAGAAGGTGGTAGACGAGCAACTTCTCGCCATCAGCAAGTGACCGCGAGACCCCCGAAACATATTTTGTGGGGTCGGGAATTTTCTGCTGAAAATTCCCTCGGCTTCGCGCCGTCGCGCTGCAGAGACCCCAAAAACATGTTTCGGGAGTCTCACTCCGGGAACTGCATAGTATATAATTCGCGCATGACCCCGTGTCATCTCGTGCAAATAACGACGCCCAAGAAATATCTCCTCAACGGGCTGTGGTTTGGTCCCAAGAAGCCCAAGCGCGTGGTGGTGTGGGTGCACGGGCTCGGCAGCTCGCTTTTTAAAAGACAAGGCATCATTGAGCTCCTCGTGGACAAGGAGACCGCCGTCCTAACTTTCAACAACAGGGGGCACGACAATATAAGCAGAATTAGTCGCGCCGGTAAGCGCAAAGTTGGCGGCAGTCTTCGCGCCGGAGCAGCGCATGAAGTATTTACGGACTGCGTGGACGACATTCAGGGTGCTGTCAATTTCGCAAAAAAGTCGGGTGTGAAAGATATATATCTTGCCGGCCATTCCACCGGCTGCCAGAAATCCATCTACTGGGCGAGCAAAAATAGGAGGAGGAGGGGGGTCAGAGGAATAATCCTCCTAGGAGCGGTAAGCGATTATGCGGCTGAAATGAAGCTTCAGGGAAAGCGTAGAGTAGCGCGCGCCGCTTCGGCGGCGCGCGCCCTCGTGCGCCGCGGCAAGAAAGACTCGCTGCTTCCGGAGGGCGTTTGGCACGAAACTCTGGACGCGCAGCGATTCCTTTCGCTCTACACGCCGGATAGCCGCGAAGAAATATTCACCTACTCACAACCCAAAAAGACGCCGCTCACCCTGCGCTCGGTCAATGTCCCCATACTCGTATTATGGGCGCAGAAAGAGGAATTTGCCGACCGACCGACAAAGACGATATTGGAGTGGTTTGGACAACACTTGAAGCCGGAGGACCGAGCGGTATCAATACCGCGGACGGGGCATTTGTTCAAAGGCGGAGAAAAGACCGTCGTGCGTGAGATACGGAAGTTCATACGCCGCGCATAGGCTTTCTTCCCGCCAAAATACAGCAGTCTTACCGCTGTATTTTAGGTGTGGTATATACCATGGTACATACCATAGTACATACTACGGGTCACCATCGCGTACTTAAGGTGTGCGGCCGCATGCCTTAAGTACACATCTCGTATGCGCGCTTCATTTTCAACGGGTTCGTGCTAGAATCGCCGCAATGCACGAAGGGATAACGGTAGTCCTCGCGCCCGAGATACTGGGCACTCTGTGGGGCATTCCCATCACCAACACTCTCCTCACTAGCTGGGCCGTAATCGCACTGCTGGTGGCGGTAGCTTTCTTTGTAGGCAAACGCATCAACATGACGCCGGGGAGGTTCCAGCTGCTTTTTGAGTGGCTGGTGAGCTTTATCTATGACTACGTCGCCGAAACGCTGGAGAGCCGCGACCTGGCGCGCAAGTTCTTTCCATTCATCGCCACGATATTTCTTTTTATCTTCACCGCCAACCTTCTTGAATTCACGCCGGGCATCGGCTCTATAGGCATCTTCCATGGGCATGAGCTTTTGCCTCTCTTCAGGAGCGTCAACACCGACCTCAATGTCACGCTTATGCTCGCGATAATATCTTTCCTCGTCATTGAAGTGACGGGTGTCGTCATGGTGGGAGCGTGGAAATACGCGGGCAAATTCCTCAACTTCCGCTCGCCGATGGGATTCTTTCTCGGGATCATAGAGCTATTTAGCGAGATAGGACGCATCATATCGTTCTCTTTCCGTCTTTTCGGCAACATTTTCGCGGGAGAAGTTCTTATCCTCGTGGTGACGTATTTCCTACCATACGCGGCCCCCGTACCCGTGATGGCTTTTGAGATATTCGTCGGGTTCGTGCAAGCCGCCATCTTCGCGCTTCTCACGCTCTTCTTCATCAAGCTCGCCATAATGGAGACGCATTGATAGCATTATTTCGCATGCTATGATGGGGCGGTCGAAATCAACATTAGTAGTCGTTTTCTGCTAGCTAAAAGCTATTTATTTATGGAATTAGAATCAGCTAAGACACTCGCTATGGCGATAGCCGTCGGCTTCGGCGTGCTTGGTCCCGGCATCGGCGTCGGCCTCGTGGCGGCATCTGCCCTTGAAGCCATCGGCAGGAACCCGGAAGCGGCCAACAAAATCCAGCCTCTGATGTTCGTCGGCATCGTTTTCGCGGAGGCGCTGGCCATTTTTGCCTTAGTGGTCGGCTTCATCGTTAAGTTCACCTAAAAGTCCGAATATCCGAATTATCCGAATATCTACGGATATGGGATTCGGATTCATTCGTAGATTCGGAACATTCGCAGATTAGGACTTACTTATGGATCAATTCTTCGCAGCATTCGGACTGGATTGGAGACTGCTTCTCATACAGGCGGTCAATTTCGGGCTGCTCCTCGGAGCGCTCACGTATTTCCTATACAAGCCCATCCTGCGGATAATAGACGAACGACGCAAGGCGATAGAGGAGAGTGTAGTGAAAGCGCAGCAGGCCGACAAAAATCTTGCGGATGCCAAAAAGGAAGGCGAGCAAATGATAGGCGAGGCGGCGCGTGAGGCGGAGAAGCTCTCGGCCGAAGCGCGTTCCCGCGCCGGCGAGGTGCGCGAGGAGATAATCAAGGAAGCCGAAGCGCGCGCCGCTTCCACGCTCATGGATGCAAGTGAGCAGGCGGACGAGGCGAAGCGCCGCGCATTGCAGGAGAGCGAGAGGGAGATAGCACGCGCGGCAATGCTCGCCGCAGAGAAGATATTGGAAGGGAAGTCCGCATAGACACATGCCCGCACACTAATTTTGCCGATGCCTCTTATGAACAAAACCGACTACATGGAAATGATTATCAGCAGTCAGCGTTCCGCGCGCGTAGTATATTGCTACGGCACGGAATGTCGGCAAATTTAGTGTGCGGGTATGGAAGAATCATACGCACAGGCGCTCTGGCACATGGTAGAGAAGGGGATGGCACCCAAAGAGGCCGTGCAGCGCATGCACTCGCTGCTGGTTTCTCGCGGCCGCGAAGGACTCTTGCCTCGCATATCGCGCGCTTTCAAACGGCTCGCGGAGAAAAAGCGCGCCGCACACAGCATCATCCTATCCGTCGCGCATGAAAGCGATCTCGGACGCGCACATCGCGAGACGAAAGACATCCTCTCCAAAATGTCTGCACAGGCGTCGGACGTGACCGAGATGGTAGACTCATCGCTCACGGGAGGGTGGAGGCTGGAAGGCAGGGAGATGCTCGTAGACGCGAGTTTTAAACATTATTTGCTTGATTTGTTCAAAAAGATTACAAATACGCTCCCCCGACGCGACGGTCGGGGAGTTGATCCGGCAGGCGTCGGTGTATAATCTCACAATCAAACATGGATAACGCAACGGTAGAGAAGATAATAAAGGAGATAGAGCATTTCTCTCCGACCCGCGTGCACGAGCATGTGGGGAAGGTCGTCGCCGTCGGAGACGGGGTCGTCGCATTGAGCGGCCTGTCGGATGCCGTAATGAGTGAGGTTTTGCTGTTTGAAGAAGGGAAGGGGAAGAAACTTTCCGAATCAATGAACGAGAAGTCGGAGCTGTACGGTCTGGTCCTGAATCTTGAAGAAGACGGCGTGCGCGCCGCCATTTTAGGCGACACCGCCCGCGTGCAGGAGGGGATGACGGTGAAGTCCACCGGACGCGTGCTTTCCGTCCCTGCCGGAGAGGAGCTCCTTGGGCGCGTCGTCAACGCGCTTGGAGAGCCGATTGATGCGAAAGGCCCTTTTAAAAAGACGACACTGATGCCCGTAGAGAGAGAGGCAAGCGGCGTCATTTTCCGGAAATCGGTGTCCGTACCACTCGCGACAGGCATCAAGGCCATAGATTCCATGATACCCATCGGGCGCGGTCAGCGTGAGCTCATCATAGGCGACCGCTCCACGGGGAAGACGACGATAGCGGTAGACACGATAATCAACCAGAAGCATGAGCCCAAGGAGACCCGCCCCATCTGCATATATGTGGCAATCGGGCAAAAAGAGTCCAAGACGGCGCGCATCTCGCAGCAGCTTCGCGAGGAAGGCGCGCTGGAGTACACGATAATAGTGGACGCTCCGGCGAGCGCTCCGGCCGCACTGCAGTACCTCGCTCCTTTCGCCGGTGTCGCGATGGGAGAGTACTTCATGGACAAGGGTAGGGACGTGCTCATCATCTACGATGACCTCTCCAAGCAGGCTGTCGCATATCGCGAGCTCTCACTCCTTTTGCGCAGACCGCCGGGTCGTGAGGCGTACCCGGGCGACATTTTCTATCTCCACTCGCGCCTTCTGGAGCGCGCGGCACGCTTGAGCGAAGAGAAGGGCGGCGGCTCCATCACGGCGCTCCCAATCATAGAGACGCAGGAAGGCGACGTATCCGGCTATATCCCGACCAACGTAATATCCATCACCGACGGGCAGATATTTCTCATAGCCGATCTTTTCAACAAAGGCATTCGCCCCGCCATAGACGTCGGCATATCGGTATCGCGCGTGGGTTCATCGGCGCAGACCAAGGCTATGAAGGCGGTCGCAGGCGGTCTCAAGCTGGAGCTGGCGCAATTCCGCGACCTGGAGGCATTCATGCAGTTCGCGCAGGATCTGGACAAAGCGACCTCGGATCGCATAGCGAGCGGGCAGCGCATGGTGGAGGTATTGAAGCAGAAGAACGGCGCGCCCATACCGATGGAGAAGCAGGTCGCCATCCTATACGCCGCCGGTCACGCATTTTTTGCGGACGTGCCGGTGGACAAGGTGACGGACGTGGAAGGGCGCTTCGCGGAATACATGGACGGCCAGCACGGCAAGACTCTGGCCGAGATAAAGAAGACAGGCCAGCTTTCCGACGAGCTCAAGAAAACGCTGAATACGGCGATGGAGGAATTCAAGCTGGCGCATCCGGAAATACAAGAAGCGTAGCGACTATGTGTTTCCGGACCCGCCCAAATTTCGTTGTCGCTGCAGAGTCGCTTTCTGTGCCACAGTACAAAATTACATGCACGTCTCGGAAAAACGCCGTTGATATAAATTTAGGCGGGTGTAAGATTTTCTAATCTCTTCGCCATACGGCGAATCGCTAACAAAATCTAACATGGCAAACCTAAAAAGCATCAAATCGCAAATATTGTCATACAACAAGACGGGCAAGGTAACTCACGCGATGGAGGCCGTCTCGGCCGTGAAGATGCGCAAAGGTCAGGAGAGGGCGCTTTCGGGCCGCGCATACGCCGCAGCCGCGCTCTCTGTCTTGGAGCGTCTTGCGGGGACGGCGGACCTCTCGCGACACCCGCTGATGTCGGCCAAAGGCCGATCCGCCTCTGGCGGAGGACAACCCGCCGGCAAAACGTGCGTCGTTATCGTCACCAGCGATAAGGGTCTGGCCGGTTCTCTCAACAGCGGCGTCATAAGGCGCGTGGAGAAAGAATTTGCAGAGCGCGGTATCGCGAAAGACGGCGCGGTCATAATAGCGGTAGGCAAGCGCGGCGGGAATTACTTCACCTCAAGAGGATATGACGTGCGGGAGAAGCGCGAGAACGTGGGCGACGACGTGACGGAATCCGACACTCGGGAGCTGACGCAGCATGTCCTGCGATGGCACGCGCAGGGCGAGATAGGGGCGTGCTTCGTGGCGTATCAGAATTTCATCTCCACGTTTGAACAGCAGCCTACCGTGCGACAAGTCGTACCCATCACACCCGACACTATCAAGGAATTCGTCGCGGGCATCCGGCCTGCGAAGGGCAAGTATGCGCCGCATCATAACGAAAAACACGCGCAGCCCGCAGCTTACACAATAGAGCCGGACGCGGATTCCGTGCTGGACGTCCTATTGCCGAAACTTTTGAACATCGCCGTTTTCCACGCGCTTATAGAGGCCAAGGCCTCCGAGCACAGCGCGCGCATGGTCGCCATGAAGGGTGCCACCGACAAGGCCAACGAGATGGCGCACGACCTTACCCGCACCTTCAACAAAGTGCGCCAGTCCGCTATCACCCGCGAGGTCTCCGAGATAACGTCCGGCATTGAAGCGATGCGCTAAAAATATGTCTCTGGACAGCAATCCCAAGCCCGAATCGTCGCGCAGAAGGCAGGAGGTGGAGCACCTACTCCCTGACATCGCAGAACAGTTGCGGGCGGCACTTGGCGAAGATGAGTATTCGGATTTCTCCCTGACCGCCCGTAGGAGCATTTTGAGAGTTTTGGAAGAAATAAATCCTGATTATGTGATGTCTGCACTTCTGGATAATTCTCGTCGGTATGATGAACCAGACACGGAGAGCAAGATAAGGCATTTATTGTACAGCAGCATAGCAGGGATAATCGGCAATGGTGTTGCTCGTCGCAACAATAGAGAAGAATTGGAATCATTCAGTAACTTTATGAAAAAGGAAGTCCTCAAGTCCGCAGAAACTCCTTTCTAGCATGCGCGAACTTCTGATAGCGACGAGTAATCCGGGAAAGTTGCGGGAGATTCGTGATGCTCTGGGAGATATCCCATTTGAAGTATTGACGCTTGCGGGCGTGGAGGCGGGAGAAGAGGTGGAGGAAACGGGAGAAACCTTTGAAGAGAACGCGATACTAAAGGCCAAAACGTACGGCGAGCGGACGGGTAAGCTCACGCTAGCGGAAGATTCGGGTCTGGAAGTGGACGCGCTCGGAGGTCGGCCGGGGGTTATGACGGCGCGATATGCGGAAGGGAGCGACGAGGACAGATATCACAAATTACTGGACGAAATGAAACACGTGCCGGATGAAAAACGCGGTGCGCAGTTTCGCGCGGTCGTCGCCATCTATGATCCGGAGGGCGGGAAAGTGCACACACGCACCGGTGCGTATCGCGGGAGAATAACGCGCGAGCCGAGCGGGGCGGGGGGTTTCGGCTATGACCCGATATTCTTTTCTGACGAGCTGCAAAAAGTCGGCGCGGAAATGTCACCTCAGGAAAAGAACTCCGTCAGTCATCGTGGGAAAGCCATAGCCAAAGCGCGAGAAATACTTTTGAGTGAATTCGTATGAGAACGCCAATGAAATATCCCGGTGTCGGTGTCTGCGTATTCATTCGCAAGGATGGGAAGATACTGCTCGGATTGCGCAGGGGCGGGCACGGGGCGGGGGAGTGGTGCGCGCCCGGCGGCAAGATGGAGATGGAGGAGTCGCCGGAGGAGTGCGCGCGCCGTGAAACCAAAGAGGAGACGGGACTTGAAGTCGGCGAGCTGCACTTCATCGGCATCACAAGCGACATCTGGCGCGAGGTAGGCACGCAATTCATCACGATTTTCTACGCGGCAGATTTGAGGGAGGGGAAACCCGCGCTTCAAGAGCCGGATAAGTTTGAGAGATGGGGGTGGTTCTCATGGGATGCTCTGCCCGAACCCCTCTTCCTGTCCACTAGAAATTTTATAGCCAGCGGGTATAATCCCCTCACCATATGAGCAAAGGCATTGTCACCCAAGTCATAGGCCCCGTCGTGGACGTGCGCTTCAGCGATAATCTCCCTCCTATCAGGCAGGCTCTTGAGATAAGTCGCACGACGGCCGGCGGAGGGCGCTTGGTGCTGGAAGTCGCTCAGCACTTGGGGCTCAATCGCGTGCGCTGCATCGCCATGGGCGACACTGCAGGCCTTGCGCGCGCCACGGAGGTATCCGACACGGGCAACCCGATCTCCGTCCCGGTGGGCGAGGCTTCGCTCGGAAGGATGTTCAATGTCATCGGAGAGACAATAGACGGCAAAGACCAACTTCCAAAAGACGTCCAGCGACTGCCAATCCACCAGGACCCGCCTTCTTTCGCGCGCCAGAGCACCAAGGCGGAACTTTTTGAAACAGGCATCAAGGCGGTGGACCTCTTGGCGCCTTTCATAAAGGGAGGCAAGGTCGGCCTCTTCGGTGGTGCAGGCGTAGGCAAGACCGTCCTCATTCAAGAGCTGATCCACAACGTCGCGTCCGAACACGGGGGATACTCCGTTTTCGCGGGGGTAGGCGAGCGGGTGCGCGAGGGCAACGACCTGTACTACGAAATGAAAGAATCCGGCGTTCTGGAGAAGACCGCGCTCGTTTTCGGCCAGATGAATGAAGTGCCCGGCGCCCGCGCGCGAGTCGCACTCTCAGGCCTTACCATGGCGGAAGCCTTTCGCGACCGCGTAGAGGACAAGCAGGGCTCACCTCAGGCGGCAGGCAAGAAAGGTTCCGAGAAAAGCGGCAAGGGACGAGACGTACTCTTTTTCATGGACAATGTGTTCCGCTTCGTGCAGGCGGGGTCGGAGGTTTCGTCTCTCCTGGGGCGCGTACCATCCGCAGTGGGCTACCAGCCCACGCTCGCCGAAGAAATGGGGCTTTTGCAGGAGCGCATCACATCCACCACCGAAGGCTCAATCACGTCGGTGCAGGCGATATACGTGCCGGCTGACGACCTCACAGACCCTGCTCCGGCCACCACTTTCTCGCACCTGGACTCCACTATCGTACTTTCCCGCGCGCTCGCATCTCTGGGAATCTACCCTGCCATAGACCCTCTGGAGAGCGGCTCTACCGCGCTCACACCTGAGATAGTGGGCGAGGAGCACTACGCAATATCCAACGAGACGCGTCGCGTGCTGCAGCGCTACAAAGATCTGCAAGACATCATCGCCATTCTCGGAATAGAAGAACTATCCGACGAGGACAAGCGGCTTGTGTACCGCGCTCGCAAGATACAGCGCTTCCTCTCGCAGCCCTTCTCCGTCGCCGAGACCTTTACCGGAGCGAAAGGCAAGTACGTGCCTCTCGCGGAAACGGTGCGCGCATTCGGAGAGATACTGGACGGCAAGCACGATGCGAAGGATGAGCAGGCTTTTTACATGAAGGGCGGGATAGACGAAGTTGCGCATGGCTAAAAAGTCCGGCTACGTCGTTGCGGGTCCCCTTCGTCGCACTCGCCGTATGCACAGATACGTCTCGTGCGTCGCTTTCCCCGCGCCTAGTATCCGAACTTTTTATCGCATGCTCTTGTAGCGGTATGTCCGAGCAAAATACATTTCATCTCGTCGTTGCCTCGGTAGGGGAGACGCGCTTTGACGGCGCGGCACTATCCGCCACCATCCCGACGACCGGCGGGGAGATTACCATCCTGCCTCACCATGAACCCTTGGTGGCGACTCTGAAGCCGGGGACCATCACTGTGCGGGAGGCGATGGGCGAGCCAAAGACTTTTGACATTGAAAACGGGGTACTGGAGTGCTCCGGCAACCGCGCCGTCGTGCTGCTGTAGCTTTTCAACACGCCTGCGGTCTCCAGTGAGATAAAGACGCTATAATGCGCTTAATGCTAATTTTGCGCCGCTTGGCCGCTGCTTTGTTTGTCGTCACGGCTATACCGGCAATATCTATGGCGGCTGTTACCGTGGGAGCGCAAGCCGCCCCTGGCTCGTGCCTGACTTCCGGACAAAGCGTGACGATCAGTTCCGCTGACGCACTCAAATTGCAGGGGCAATCGCAAGTCTCCTGCGCGGACCTTTGCTCCGACGAAAAAGTTACGATCAAGACCAATATAGGCTTCTTGAACATTACGACAGGAGCCACTGTAACGGAGACAGTGACGCGGCAGTGTAAAACGGAGGATGACAGGAAGAAATATGGGTGCGGCAAAGACCAGATACGACCTCGCGTGGTTATCGTTATGCAGAAAGGAGAGGATATTAGGAGCGTCACACTTTCCAAGTGCGACAAGGCGTCGCTTTTGACCGCACTCAAGACATCAATAGACGAAGAAACTCCGGACGCGCTCCAGACACTTGCAAGCAGCCAACGGGCCGAACTCAATTATGCCCCGCCAAGCTCAAGTGCCGGCTCCCAAGCCCTTATAAACGCTCTTACCAAAGATTTCGGGATTTCGGAGGAGGACGCGCGCATGATAGCAGGCAACACCCAGTCCGCGGCCGATCTGATAAAAGCATTTGAATCAGGTAATCCTGCCGCCGTTGGTAAGGTCGTCAAAGAGGTGGCAAGCCGCAATGGCGTTCCTCTGAATACGGAAGTGCTAGACAAGATAGCAAGCTTGGACCCGGAGCAAGTTGCCAAGAAGGCGGCCGAATTAGTGGATGAAGGCATTGCTCGGATAGGTGGGGCCGCGACGGGCTTCCGGCAGCCCTACTCCGGGGATGACAGAGCGCTTCCGGGTGGCAGGTACGGGCAGACATTCATGAATGCCGTAAGTCAGTATCCGGACCTGTACGCAAAAGCACCCGACATCCTAGCGCGGCAGGCGAAAGTGGAAAGCGGTGGAAATCCCAACGTGTGCTCCAGCTCGGGCGCGTGCGGACTCTTTCAGTTCATACCAGGGACATGGCGCACATGGAGCGCAAGATGGAATTACGCGGCCAATGGCAACTCCACACCACTACCGGACAATGCGCGCTTTGATCCAAACCTATCCAGTCAGGTGACCGCGTATTACAATGCGTACAATCTCCGACAGTACGGCGGTTTGATAGAACAGTCAGGCATGGACACCACAGCCGCTCTATACGCCATACACAACCTCGGCGATGGAGGTGGCCCCAAATTCATCGCGGCCTATGCACAAAATCCCAATATTCCCGTATGGCGAGTCGTGAGTCCCGGAGCTATCCGCGGCAATCCCGGGCTTTATGGCGATGGGAATATCTCGTTGGCGCAAGCACAGCAAAACATGCTGGCACTCATGGGCGGCCCAACCAACTTTACTGGTAGGGAGCGCAGTGCGTCACCTTATGCAAGCAATACCGGCTATCAGGCACCAACATTCTCGCCGTACACGATAGGAATACCCGGCAACCAGTTCGGTAACCAAAGTTCCAGCTACTCGCTCGCGCAGCCCCCGCCTGCTCCGCCACAGCCGCAACAGGTACAACAATCGCAGCAAGCACCAATCCAATCCCAATCGCAGGGCGGAGTGCAGGGGACGGGCGCTCCCGCCTTGGGTACGTATCCGCCGGCTACACGAGTCTCTGTCCCGGCCGGCAGATCCGAGCAACTTATGCAGTCGGTGAACGGAGTGCAAACTCCATTCACGGGGACTGCGTCGGGAGCGACGACCCCGACAGATCCGGCCGCGAACATCATCGCCCAGCCCCCGCGTGTCTCGGCGGGCAATCCCGTGCAGGTTTCGTGGTCCAGCGTGGGCATGAGCGAGAGCATCCCTTGCCGCGTACTTGTCAACGACACCTTCCTACTTGCCGAAGGCAATCAGGGGAGTAGGTCGGCGACCAGCACGCGCTCGGATGCCGGAGCGACATGGAAATTCACTCTGCGCTGCACCGCGCAAGGCGGAGAAGAAATAATAAAGACATCTTCAGTGGAGATACGCTAGTACGATGGGAAAGGGATTCCAGC
>JANLHO010000048.1 GCA_024654485.1 Patescibacteria group bacterium
GGTGATTCTAGTGAATCAGCTGCCAGCTTGTAGCTTACAGCAAGAAAGAAAAGCCTCAAATGCGGCGAGGCCTATTCCTACAAGCTACCAGCTACAAACTATTTTTTGGCCTCCTTGTGCTTGGTGTGCGCCTTGCACCATTTGCAGTACTTCTTGAGCTCTATTTTGCGCTCCACAAGCTTCCTGTTCTTGCGCGACCAGTAATTGATGCGGCCACACTTCCCGCATGCGAGTTTTATGAGTTGATTTTGAGACATGTTAGTTTTTCTTACGAGCGAGGCGAGTTAGAAACAACTACACCCGCCTAAATTTTGAACGAAATGCCTCCAGCGTCCTAGGGATGGTTTTCTCCAGATACTTTCTGCCCCATCCGCTTTTCAGATACACTTCTCGTTGCATGGCGTCTCTTTGACTGCCGTGCAGTTCGCAATACAGCAGAACGAAAGGCCTTCGACTCCTCGTTGCCGGAACTTTCCCACTATTGTGTTCCGACAGCCGTCCTTTTATATCATGAGAGTACCCAAGGTACAACTGTCCGTCTTTCAGGCTGCCGAGAACGTAGACGCCATGCATCGTTCAAAATTTTGGCGGGTAAGAAAATTATAGTCGCGACGCTCCTTAATTTTCTAACAGATGGCGTTCCACGGCAGAACGGAGCCGCCCACGAGCGTGCGCATGATCACCTCTATAACGAGCCAGCTCGCGAGTATTATCACGAGCCCTATCGCCACGTTGGCAAATGTCTGCTTCGCGCGCGAGCGCTCTCCCGGATTGGCAACGCTAACAAGCATTTTGAGGCCGGCAAAAGCGAAGAGTATCGCGGAGAGAAAGACGGCGATGTAGATGGCATCGGTAAGGACGTTGTTGGCAAGCGTCGCTATATCGCAGACCGATTGGCATCCGCCCGGTCCTCTGCAACTTTCCGGCACGATGGTGAGAAACCCTGTCGCTCCGAGCGCCACCGAGGGCAGTGCGAAAAGAATCGCACCGAGCGCCGCTGCCAACCCGTGTACGCGCAGACATGCCATGGGGGAATTGTAACATGGGCAAAAATGAGTCATACTGTCACCGCTGCGTCGGTACCCAAGCGGTCAACGGGGATGCGCTGTAGACGCATTGGCTTCGGCCTTCGGGGGTTCGAATCCCTCCCGGCGCACAAGACAAAAAGCCGCCCTCATCCGAGGGCGGCTTTTTGGTTGGGAAATCATGCACCAACATTGGCTTTTGCGCGAGTGCGAAGGCGAGTACTCCTGCGGCGCTCTCTCCCCTTGCGGACGTCAAATTTGAATTCTCCGCCCACGAAATCCACGGAAACTGCGCCCCCTTCAAGGACACCGCGCGCGACCATCGTGTTTGCGATAGGTGTCATTATCTTGGTCTGTATCAGCCTCTTCAGGGGTCTCGCGCCGTATTGAGGATTGTATCCCTCCTTGGCGAGATGCTCCAGAGCCGCCTGCGAGAGCGATAGCGATATTTGCTTTTCCTCAAGCCGCTTTGCGACGATGTCTACCTGCATACGGACTATTTCCATGACGGCATCCGGTGAGAGGATGTTGAATAGCACTATCTCGTCAAGTCGGTTGAGGAATTCCGGGCGGAAGAACTCTTTCAAAGAGTCCGTGACCTTGCCCTTGGCCTGCTCGTAGCGCTCATCATGCGTCTTGGAAGCGCCGGAGCTGAAGCCGAGGCTGGACATGCGGTCTATATGCTCCGCACCGATGTTGGAAGTCATTATGATGACGCAGTTCTTGAAATTCACCACTCTGCCCTTGGCGTCTGTCAGGCGTCCTTCATCCAATACCTGCAGGAGGATATTGAAGACCTCCGGATGCGCCTTCTCTATCTCGTCAAAGAGAATGACGGAGTACGGACGGTGCCGGACCATCTCCGTAAGGCCGCCGCCTTCGTCGTACCCCACATAGCCCGGCGGCGAGCCTATCATCTTGGATACGGAGTGTTTCTCCATGTACTCGGACATGTCCACCCGTATCAGGGCCTTCTGAGTGTTGAAAAGGAATTCCGCAAGCGCGCGCGTGAGCTCCGTCTTGCCGACACCGGTGGGGCCGAGGAAGAGGAAAGAGCCGACCGGCCGGTTCGGGTCCGAGATGCCGGCGCGGCTTCTCTTGATGGCGTCGGCTATACGCTGCACGGCATCATCCTGACCCACGATACGACGCTTTATTTCGCTTTCCATGCGCGACAGTTTCTCCGCCTCCTCCTCCAGCATTCGCGCCACCGGGACGCCCGTCCAGCGCGAAACGACACCTGCTATGTCCTCGGCGGTTATATCCTCGCGCAGTATGCGCCGCTTCTCCTGCAACTTCTTCAATTTCTTGGTCGCCGTTTCTATCTCCTTTTCAAGCGTCGGTATGCGCCCGTAGCGTATCTCTGCGGTCTTTGCGAGATCGCTCTGCGCCTCTGCGGAATCCGCCTCAATGCGCGCGCTCTCAAGCTCGCCCTTTGCCCTCTTTATCTCTGTCAGGGTCTCTTTTTCATTCTTCCATTTCACTTCAAGCTCGCGCGTGGAATCTCGCAGGTCGGCTATCTCCTTTTCTATCGCCTTCACGCGCACTCGCGCCTTGCCCTCGCCGGCTTCGGCCTCCTTCTTCAGGGCTTCTTTCTCTATCTCAAGGCGCATTACCTTGCGGTGCGCCTCCTCCAACGCGGGCGGCTTGTTCTCAAGCGAGAGCCGCAAGGCCGAGGCCGCCTCGTCTATCAGGTCTATGGCTTTGTCCGGAAGAAAGCGTTCGGTGATGTATCGGATGGAAAGCTGCACGGCGGCGACGATAGAGTCGTCGGTTATCCGTACGCCGTGATAGAGCTCGTAGCGCTCCTTTAGGCCGCGCAATATCGCGATGGCATCCTCCACGCTCGGTTCATTGACGTAGACCGGCTGGAAGCGTCGCGTAAGCGCGGGATCGTGCTCAATGTGCTTTTGGTATTCCTTGAGCGTCGTCGCGCCGATGACGCGCATCTCGCCGCGCGCGAGTACGGGCTTCAGCATGTTGGATGCGTCCATGGAGCCCTCTGCCGCTCCCGCACCCACGAGCGTGTGCAATTCGTCTATAAAAAGAATTATCTTGCCTTCGCTTTTTTCCACCTCTTTCATAACCGCTTTCAAGCGCTCCTCAAATTCGCCGCGGTATTTGGTGCCCGCTATCAGCATACCCAGATCCAGCTGGATTATCTCCTTGCCGCGAAGGCTCTCCGGCACGTCTCCCGCCGCAACGCGCTGCGCCAGACCCTCCGCCACCGCTGTCTTGCCCACACCCGCTTCTCCGATCAGGACGGGATTGTTCTTGGTGCGGCGCGAAAGTATCTGGATTACGCGAGTTATCTCGGTGTCGCGGCCGATGACGGGGTCAAGCTTGTTCTCGCGCGCGCGCTCGGTGAGAGAGCGCGCGAAGCGGTTCAATGCCCGCGGCTTGGAGGGCATTTCACTCTCGCGTATCTTCCCTTCCTTTATGTCCGTAAGGACGCGCGCAAGCGATGCGCGGTCAATACGAAATCGCGAAAGTATCTCGGAAGCCGGGCCTGCGTGCTCTACCATCCCCAAGAGCAAGTGCTCCGGCGATACGAACTGATCGTTGAAAGATGCCGCTATCCTCGGCGCCGCTTCAAAGACCCGTACTAGCTCCGGCGTCAGATAAAGCTGGAAGGAAGGCGAAACGGCCGTGTTGGAAGATCCTCCCTCTATAAGCTCCAGGACGGAGTCGGACAGGTGAGCGACATCCACCTCTATCTGCTCCAGCATCGGGATAACCATCGTTTCGTCCTGCATTAGGAGCGCGGCAAAAAGATGGAGAGTGGAGACTTGGTTGTGTCCGCGCTCCACCGCCAGCTGATGCGAGCGGTGTATCGCCTCCTTTGCTTTTGTCGTGTAATTATTGAATGGTGTCATAAGAATTGCACGTTATGCTCACGGCAGCATACCACGGCGAGGCATGGTAGTCTACTTTATTGGCCGGACTATTCGCTAGCGCTCGCCGTACCTTGCGACTGCTTCATGAGCGCCGAGGCATCCACGAAGCCCGATGCGGACGACTCTCTGGAAACCGATGTGCTCAATCCTACAAGACCGCCTTCTGTTGTGATGATAGGGCTGCCGGGCATTATGGCATCACCGGAAATGCTCGTTTCTATAACTCCCGGAGTGGATGTGGCGGAGGGGGTGACCGCCGTGATGATGCCGTCTCCGATGCGTGTAGCCGATTTGCCGGCCAGTGAGACGACCGTCTGCCCGAGAACAGGCCGCGTTGTTGATAGAGAGGCGGGCGTCCATGCTGGTGATTTCCCATCCTGAGTCGTCGTCGCCGAAGTGAGATATGCGACGCCGCTTTCGGAGTCGCGCGATGTTACGGATGCGCGCACGCGGGAGGAGTTGGAGAGATGCGCCACGACGTCCTCCGAGTCGGTAAGGATCTTTCCGTCCGTCACTATCGTCCCCGACGCATCCATGACGATGCCCAGTCCTAGGAAAGACGGAGTCTCCGCGTCTGTAGAATAGATACGCACCAGCGAGGGCGCCGCGCGCCCGACCGCCTGTGAAATAAGCTCCGACTCTTTTACGATAACGGTTTTTTCCTGCGTTATGACGGCGGCAGCCGGCTGCCCCGAAGGTGCGACTTGCTGAACGGTTCGCTCTATAACGCGGTTGACCGTCTGTGCCACTGTCGGCGGCGCCTGATCCATAAGCGAAACGGTGACTATGCCGGTCGCTATGGAAGTAACGAAGCTGATGAGCAGAGTGAGGAGAACTATCTGAGATTTTGAGAGCTGCTCTATATCCATACCCTCACACTAATTTTGCCGACATTCCGTGCCGGAGCCAAGTACCGCGCAAGCGGAATGTTGACGATTGATAATCATTCCTGTGTGGTCGGTTTTGTTCATAAGAGGCATCGGCAAGATTAGTGTGCGGGCATGGCGCAATGTTAGCGCACTTCACGAAGCTGCACAAATCTCTACGCACGCGGTAGGTCCTTAAGCAACGCGACAAGAGTGCCCGCGAAACGCTTGACATCGGAGTCGGATGTATCGCGTCCCAGTGATATGCGCAGCGTGTTGGAGGAGCGCCACTGCGCGGTGGGCGGCGCGCCTCCAAGGGCATGGACCACATGCGAGCGTGCGGCGCTAGACTCGCAGGCGCTGCGGGTGGAGAGTGCGAACCCTTTAGCGTCCAGAGCCAGTACCAGATACTCGGAATTGATGTCCGGAATGGATACGTTGAGCATGTGCGGCAGGGTGTGTTTGCGGTCTCCGTTGAACACGATGCCGGGTATCTTCGCGGCGAGTGCGAGTGCCAATTCATCACGCAACTTCCCCAGCCGAGCGGCCTCCGAACTGCGCTCGCGTGCTATCACCTCCAGAGCGCGAGCGAAACCGACCGCCGGCACGACATCTTCCGTTCCGGCGCGCAGTCCTCCCTCGTGCTCTCCTCCGAGAACCATGGGGGCGAAGCGCGAAGGGTCCAAGACGCAAAGCGCGCCTGATGATCGCGGCCCATAGAGTTTGCCCGCGCCAACGCTCAAAACATCCACGCCGAGCGTATGCATCTGCGGCGAGTAATACAGCGGGCACTGACCCGCATCGCTGTGAAATATCACCGGCTTTTTGGGGAGAGCGGCTCGCACCACCCTCGTGAGCGCGGAGATGTCCTGTACGACACCTATCTCGTTGTTGCCCCATCCCACTGATACCAGTACCGTTTCCGGCCTCAAAGCCGCACGGAGAGCTTCGGGTGCTATGATGCCCCGCTCGTCCGGCCCCACGCGAGTGACGATGCCGCCCTTCCTCTCTATTTCTACGAAGGCTTCCAGTACCGATGCGTGTTCTATGGATGTGGTTATCCAGTGCGTATCGGCAAAGCGCGCGCCGGATAGCTCTAGCCTGCGGGCAAACCCGAGTATTGCAAGATTGTTGCTCTCGGTAAGACCGGATGTGAACACTACCTGACGCGGCTTGACGCCGAATTTGCCCGCTATCTTCTCGCGAGAGTCCTCAAGAAGCCCGCGCGCCGCGACCCCCTCCGAGTGTATGGAGCCGGGATTGGCGAAGCGGGCCTCGGCGTCGTTCATAGCGGATAGCGCCTCCGGCAAGAGGGGTGTCGCGCTCGCATGATCCAGATAAGTGCGCTTTACGAAAGTGTTCCACATAGAAATCGTAATATCATTTACTATTCGCACTTTTGAAGTATACTCGCCCAATCGCCCCTATGGCAGCTCAAACATCATATGACAAAAGAAGTAACACATACAGAGAGGCCTCCGGTCGTGGCAGTGCTGGGTCACGTAGACCACGGTAAATCAACGCTTCTTGACTTCATACGGAAGTCCAACACGGTCGCGGGAGAGGCGGGCGGCATAACCCAGAGAGTGGCCGCGTACGAGGTCGTACATTCGGACGGCAAGCGCATCACGTTTATAGACACGCCCGGCCATGCGGCCTTCCAGGCGATACGCGCTCGCGGGGCTTCCGTCGCCGATATAGGAGTGCTCGTCGTGGCGGCCGACGATGGCGTAAAAGCGCAGACACTTGAAGCGCTTGAGTCCATAAAGAGCGCGGGCATCCCTTTTGTGGTCGCTATCAACAAAATAGACAAGACAGGCGCAAGCGTAGAGCGCACGCAATCTTCCCTGATGGAGAAAGGCGTGTATCTGGAAAAGCTGGGTGGCGACGTGCCGTGGACAGCTGTTTCCGCGAAGACGGGCGAAGGCGTGGAGGAGCTTTTGAACCTTATCCTGCTCGTTGCCGAACTTGAGAGCATGAAAGGCGACCCGTCCGCTCCGGCCAAAGGCTACGTCGTGGAAGCGCATCGCGACAAGCGCCGCGGCATTGAGGCGACGCTGATAATAAAAGACGGCACCCTAAAGAGCGGCATGGCGGTCTTGGCGGGGCGCTCGGTGGCACCCGTACGAATCATGGAAGATTTTACGGGCAAGCAGCTACGGCAAGCCTCTTTCTCCACGCCCGTTTCTCTCATCGGATTTGATGAGCTGCCAGAGGCGGGCGCGGAGTTTTGCTCATATGCCAACAAGCGCGCTGCCGAAAAAGCGCGCCCAGATGTCGTAGCCTTGAGCAACGACTCATTCGCTGCCGACCTCTCCGGCGAGATTTTCTTGATGCCCATCATAGTGCGGGCTGATTCTACCGGCTCTCTTGAAGCACTTGAGCACGAGATAGCAAAAATGGGAGACGAGCACGCGCGCGTGCACATAGTGCAGTCCGGTATAGGGGTCATCACCGAGGGCGACGTGAAGACCGCCCTTTCGGGAGCGAGAAAGGCGGCAATAATAGGATTCAACGTGGGCGTGGACACTATCTCGGAAACACTCGCGCGTCAGCAGGGCGTCCGCGTAGAGTGCTTTGACATAATATATAAACTTACCGAGCGCCTTGAGGAGCTTCTTGTAGAGGCGCGCCCGACGCGCGTCGTGGAAGAGGTGGTGGGACGCGCGCGCGTAGTAAGACAGTTTTCCACCAGAAAGGGCACGCACGTGGTCGGAGGCAAGGTCACGGAAGGCTACCTCTCCAAGCGCGCGAAGGTGCGCGTGCTGCGCCGCAAGAGCGTCGTGGGAGAAGGCGAGATAGAGAACATTCAGACAAACAAGCAAAATGTGGACCGAGTGGACGCGCCGGGAGAATTCGGCGCGCAGATAGGATCGGTATTTGAGGTTGCCGAGGGCGACACACTTGAGTGCATAATTTCCACCACTCTATAGCCATGGCTTCGCGCAGAGAGGTGCAAGTATCCGGATTGATAGCGCAGCTGGCCGCGGATTATATGGCGCGCGAATCCGGAGTGTCGGCGCTCATGACCGTGACGCGCGCGGACGTCTCCTCCGACCTCAAAAACGCGACTATCCTTTTCTCCGTCGTTCCCGCGACCCGTGAAGCCGAAGCTCTCACGTTTGCAAAACGCGCGCGTAGCGGCTTTCGCGATTATCTGCGCGCCAAAAGCTCCCTGCACCCCACCCCTATGGTGGATTTCCAGATAGACTACGGCGAAAAAAATCGCCAGCGCATAGACGAGTTGACGCGCTAGTAAGTAAATTGTGTGCCGGGGGTGGGACTCGAACCCACACGACTGTTTAGGTCCGGGGATTTTAAGTCCCCTATGTCTACCATTCCATCACCCCGGCGAACGCGAGTAATCTTACGCTCAATTCATGTTAGAGTACACCCGTTAGGCCACGTGGCGAAGGGGTAACGCAGCGGTCTGCAAAACCGCTATGCGCGGGTTCGAGTCCCGCCGTGGCCTCCGCTGATAGCTGATTTTTGGAAATTACTACCACCCCTCGCAGCCGCCGAAGAGCGAGGACAGGAGCGAGCAAGTCGGAGCTGCGCTCGGCGTCGGCTCCTCAAAGAGCGCGGTGAAGACCCCCGCCACGCGCGTGAGTACGTCGGGCAATGTGCCGGCCGCTTGAGGCGCTCTCGCGTCTGCTCTCGGCGCGGGCGCGGCGGAGGTGGTGGCCGGCTGTGTTTGCGGTATATCCGTTACCGATGTCTCGCCCGCGCTTGCGTCGCCGGTCGTGCCTGATGCAGTGCCGCCTTGGGTATCCGGCTGTAGCTGGGCTATGTCTTCAATCCCCTGCAAAGGACTGTCCGGCCCGAATATGCTCGCCTGCCTGTCCGCGCCGAATGTCGCTATCTGCGGCACCGCGGATATTCCCCTGCTGACGATATCTTCAAGCGCCTTCACCCTCGCCTCCCGCGCAGGCATCTGGGATTGGAGCGTTTCCAGCGACAGGCGGCATGTCTCGCCGCACAGGCCCACCTCCTCCACCTGCTGCCACGCAGATATCGCGGCTTTTGCTATTTCAAAATTGCTCCTGGCCTGCTCCAGAGCCAGCCGCGCCTGCAGGAGCTCGCGCTGCGATGTTATCCATCCGCTATTGTACGCAATGATAGATCTGTCAAAAGCGGACGCCGGCGAACCCTCCGGTGCATTGATGGCAGACACCGCAAGCGGCTCATAGGGAGTGAATGTGATTGCTGCGGGCGCCCTGCCCCGTATCGCGCTCCAAGGCTGGCCTCCGCCCGTAAGGAGCGCGGCATCAAGCGCGTAAGAATTGCCGAGCGGACCCGCGGCGGGGAGCGTCGCTCCCGCGGGACTTCCCGCGGGCGCCGACACCGCCCCCGGAGCTTCCGTACCAAGCCGCCCCGCGCGACCCACTTGCGAGCCGCTTCCGGTCTCCGTTATCCCCGCGAAGGCCCGTATCTTCGCTATCACGTCGTCCACCGAGCCGTCAGAGGAAATAGTGGATGCCTGCCCCTCCAAGAAAGTAATGCGATTGAAATCCGTAACGGGGATATTCGTACTCTTGGGGCTTACAGTACCGGCAGGGTCGGTCTGATAAACGGTCTGCTGCGTGTTGATGGTCGTGGAAATATCTGGTACCACGAGCTGCGACAAATAGACTATCTGATTTATGGACTGTGATGAATTGTATACGGGAACGGGCTGCGGCTCCGGTGCGGGCTGCGGATTGAAGATATCGCCGATGAATCCCGCGATGCCGGAGAGTATTCCCCCGCCCCCTCCACCGAAGAAACCGCCGGAGTACGTCGGATACTGCGGCTGGGGCTGCGGAAAAGTCGGCTGCTGCTGCCCCGGCTGCGGCGCCGGCTGCGTCCCCGCAATAGGCCCGCCCGTCACAGGACCGCCACTGTAGGGCGGCTGATAGTCCGGCGGTCTTACCACCGGACCTGTCCCCGGCCCAGCCTGCTGTCCCCAAGTGGCAGGAGATGATACCTGTCCCTTTCCTCCAAGAGCAGCATTGAAAGCGGAATTGGGGTCACTGCCAGCAACCTGTATTCCTTGTCCTGCAGTAACAGGGTCTATATTGTATTTAGTGTAAAAATTGTCTAGGTTTGTTTGAGCAGTTGCTATAGCGCTCGTATTCCCGCTCGTCTGTGCGCTCTGAAGTGCCTCGCTAAGGCCCTGTTTTTCTGCAAGGAATCCGCCAGACTCATTATAGGCACCGCTAAGGGCACTTGATTCTGGTAACGAACCAGCTGGAATGGGCACTTCCGTAAAGCCCGATATACTTCCTGAACTCTCTAATATTTTTACCACGCGCTGTTGTGCATCAGAAAAACCTCCAGTACCAACCCCGCCGCTAATCAGCCGATTATCCTCTAGCGTTCCAACACCTGAAAAGGCCGC
The DNA here is from genome assembly GCA_024654485.1 of Patescibacteria group bacterium. Classification (GTDB taxonomy): domain Bacteria; phylum Patescibacteriota; class Minisyncoccia; order Phycocordibacterales; family UBA2100; genus UBA10103. The sequence continues at coordinate 10,169 of JANLHO010000048.1, forward strand.
GACTACAGCATCTTCCTCGCCAGTCAGGGGTCTGCCTAGAGCATCTTGGACTGTCTGGAGGTTCCTAGAGTAGGCGTCCAGATTGTCGATGGTAGTCTGCGGAATAGGTGAGTAGGCACCTCGCAACGGATCATCAAGCTCCTTTTGTAATTTGTCATACAATTTCCTTCCCTCCGCGCCGCGAGAATCACAAACCGCTTTATTTGATGAGTCAAAAGTGCATACTCTACCGCTTTCATCAATGTAGCTCACCGCATGGCATGTCTTCGGTGCTACGCAAATTCCCTGAACGATGAGCTTGTTTTCTTTATGCTGGCACGGGAAGCCGTAGAGATTGAGCTTGGGGACTTGCGGAGATACGCAAGATATTGCCATAGCTCCCGCAGCAACCTGACTAGCTGCCCTCAAGGAACCCATGTCCAAGTCCTGTGGTGGCACAATTGGTGCTGGAGCGGTGGGCGTCGTGGGCGCTATGGGCTGTGATTTTGCAGGCGGCGTATCGCAATATTTGGCGGGATACTTAGGAGCCTTTTGGCTATAGTCACGTTTTTCAGTGGTGGCTGGGCACTGCTCATCTGCCGAGTCGAGGGTCGCAGCAGCTTGCGCTGTCTGTGATGCGGGAGCGGGATACGCGCCTTGCGATGAGTCATACATGTATGAAGTGCCACCGACGAGCACCGCGAGTAGTGCAAAAGCCCAGAAACCTTTTGCCGTCATATACCCATAATAGCAGCGATTTGATGACCGAAATGGCGCATGGTGGATAGCGTCAATTGGTTATCCACAGGTCCGGTTACATCTTCCTTGCAAATTCATACAAAATGTGCTTTAATATAAACTGTCGAAGAGTGCCGTGCTGTGCGGCCTTACACAAAGGGAGTAAGAAAATGCTTAAGCTTTTAGTAGCGGCCTTGATGGTCGCTTTCATGGGCGCGTCCGCGCAAGCTGATGAGAACGACGAACTCATCAATGGAATCGATTCGATTGCAACGCGGTCGAATCTTCTCCAAGCATTGGACGAATTCGATGCACTCAGGGCATCTTGCCCGAAGCGAAGCGCCTCTCAACCATCGCAATCGCATAGTGGTTGTGAATCGGGATACAGCATGCTGATTCACGACACGAAAGCGCTGATCAACGAAATCGACGTGCATCTCGCGATGAAGAATGTTAGCGCGTCCGTCAGGAAGAGCGTAGCGCTCAAAGTGATCAACCTTAGCAGATTCAGGTCAAGAATCTTAGAGGTCAAAGCACGCGCTGCGGCAGTCAGGATCATGTTCTGGTTGCCAACGCAACAATCCTCCCTCGAGCAGGAGTGAACGGCAATGGCCGTTTCCTCCCGCTCCCCTCCGGCCCGTGGCGCACTTCGCGCACCGGGTCGGTTTCTTTTTTATGTTGTTCATGTCGGTGCCATCCCCCGCCACCCATACCAATACTTTATATTTTTTATGAAGTATTGGGATAGACGGGAAAAACAGGATTGCGAGATGCCGATGATGAATCTCTCCAAGCGTTTTGTGTCCCTATTTTCTCACGGTCGTATAAAAATAGGTACGATGGAATATCGCGTCGCGGTCGCGGTCGCCCTCCTGCCTTCGGCAATACACGATACTTCTACATCCCAATACTTCATATTTTTTCTAAGTATCGGGATGGTAAGCGCGGCGGTGGTGACTTCCCAGAGTGCATCCGGTGTGGTATAGATTCATGAAGTGCGGGGCAAATCCCCGCATGTGCCTTTCGGCACGCACCCCGCACCCTGTCCTTTTCATTCAAAAATGGTTCCGCGCGGGGCGGACCAAAAGGGAGACAAAGACGATGAAGCTTAAAATCATCACGGCCATGGCGACCGCGCTTTTCGAGCTAGTCATCTTCACCTCCCCTGCGTATGCAGGGGCTGCCGACGACATCCAGCGCGGCGACTACTATGCCGCGAACGGCTATCTGGGGGCGGCCGTGCTCGCGTATACGGTCGCCATTGAGGCTGGCGACCGCAACGAGCGCATCCTCGCGCGCTTCCAGCGCGCGCGGGTCTATGTTGCCATGCAGAAGTGGAAAGCGGCCTCCGACGACTTCGGGATGGTCGTCAATGAAGAGGACGACTGGCGCAAGGCCCAGAGTGGCCTCGCGTGGTCATTGCATCAGCAGGGAAAGCAAGAGCAGGCCCTGCCGCATGCCCTCGCGGCGGTGCAACTCGCCCCAGACGATCACTACGCCTGGGACACGCTCGGACGTATTCTGCTCGCGCTCGGCGATATACCGAACGCGGCACATGCCTTGCGTACCGCTTGGCAGACAGACCCAGAGCGAATCAAGAGCTTTAATCTGCTCAACGAGTTCCACCTGCTACCGATGAGCATGTGGTTCGACATCGCCTGAGGGGTCTCTCGCCGGTGCTCCGATCTCGGACGCTCCCGCCTCGCTTCAATCGGCCCGATGCATTTGCGCATCGGGTCGATACTTTTTATATGTTGATGTAATCCCCCCATCCCAATACTTTATAAAAAATAAAAAGTATTGGGATGCAGATATTTTCCAGAGGCTTGGTGTCCTCCCCACTTCTTTCCCCTCTGTGCCTATCTCTATGCTTCTATCTATGTCTCCCCGATATTCCATATTCCTAAGTGCTCACGACCGTGAAGACTTAGGAATATGGGTCGCTTACATATCATTACTTTGCTACGTAACATGCTACGTAGCATGTTACGTAACACGCCCAGGGGACAGGGTCCCGCTTTACTATTTCACTATCGGAAGCTCCGCGACGAAGACGGAGCCGGTGCCGGGGCCGCTTGATTCTGCCCAGATGCGGCCGCCGTGCGCCTCCACCAGCTGCTTGGCGATGAAGAGGCCGTAGCCGGTGGATTCGGGATTGACCTTGCGGGATTCACTGCCCCTGCCCCCCTGCGTGAAAAGGGTCTTCATGTCTTCCGCCGAGATGCCGACGCCCGTGTCGGCTACCGTTAGCCGCGCTACTCCGTCGCCTTTTTTGAGGGAGACTTCCACCCTGCCCGCCGGCGTGTAGCGGACGGCGTTGTCCAGAAGATTGCGGATGACGTGCTTCTCCATCTTTTCCTGATCACCCACCATTGCGCAGAATCTATCTATATATGTGAAGAGCTCAAGCTGCTTCTGCACGGCCGCCCCGCGTACGGAGGCGACCGCGCGCTCCACCGCCGCCGAGAGGTCAAAGGGCTTTTTCTCCAAGCGGGCGCTGCCTTGGCTAAAATCGGAGGTATCAAGAATGGACATCACGGTGTCCACCCCCTGCTGCGTGTCCGCGAGAGCGGACTGCGCGAGCGAGCCAAGCTGCGAGGGCACGGGCCCGTAATCGCCCTCCACTATTGAGGCGAAGGCCGCCTTGCTTTTGGTGAGATGCCCCTTCACCTCGTGGCTTATGAATTTGAGAAGCTCCTGCTGCTTGCGCGAAGTCTCTTGGAGCTGCCCGTAGCTGTCGTCCTGCTTCAAAATGACGGCGGCTGCGTACTCCGGCTCCGCGATGCCCGGTATCTCCGTCACCTCGCTATCACTGCGCGATTCCAGATAGAGCGTGCCGTATTTGAAGAAGGACTCCAGCGCGTTGCGCATCTGCACACTCACGTGCTTCACGTCGGATATATCCCACTCGCGCGTGAAGTGATTGACCATAGTGACCTGCTCGGTGTAGAAAATGCGGCGGTCGGTGACTACGAGCATGTTGAGGTAGTAGCTGCTCCAGAACATCATAATGACTATCCATATGACTAGAAATCCGAGGGGGACGATGAGAGCCAGTATCACGTGCATCCCGAAGCCGACGCTATCGGCCGGCAGAAGCAGGAAGAAAAGCAGTATGAGCGCGGGGACGAGTGCTGCGGTTATCTCCGGCAAAAGCGATGCCCAGTGCTTGCGGGCCACCAGCAGGACTTTTTCTTCGTACTGCTCGCGGGAATCTGTCATAGCGGGACGGTCATGGCGATAAGGAGGACCACGAGGCAGCCGAGGATATATACCGCAAGCGCCTTATATACGACGCCACGGCTCATCGCCGAGTGCGACCAGAAGTACCAGAAGATCAGGGCGAAGACTATCGCCAGCAGCACCTCTGCGGCGAAAAACGCCCACGCTATGCGCAACAACATACCGCACAGTATGACGCGCGAGTGGCAGAGCCGCAACAGCGCATGCCGGCAAATGACATCTGCTTGCCCGTCGCAATCTCATTCATGTCCGCCCAGTAGGATTTGAACCTACGACCGTTCGCTTAAGAGGCGACTGCTCTACCAACTGAGCTATGGGCGGTAACGAGGAGAGAAATGAAAGCCAGCTTTCATTTCCTATGAACTATCCGTCCATGTGAATATTATGGGCGGGTTAGGGGGATTTTACACAATGTACTTGCTTTTGGGAATGCCGTCAGTGGGCAGGGTGGGACTCGAACCCACACCTCTTGCGAGACCAGGTCCTAAACCTGGCGCGTCTGCCATTTCGCCACCTGCCCTTGGCTGCCATCCTACCTCAAAAAAAGGCGCGTGACACGTTTAGCGGAACCCCTGTCCGACGTTGACGTTGGGTATCGTGCCGGCATTCGGATTCTGCAGGTCTATGCCGAAAGTGTTGGTAACGAGCGAGAGGATGCCGTATACGGAGACCATTATGAGCATCCCTACGATGCCCCATATCATATGCTGCTTCCCCTCTTTGTTGTCCCCGCCCTCATTGAGCTTCCATAGGAATTCAACAAGACCGAAAACGAAGAAGAAGAAGCCGACGGCAAACACTATAAGTATCGCCGGATCAATAAGGTAGATCCTGAAACGGGTCACAATGTCAGCGGCTTCTCCCATGTATCCGGATCAAAGCATGTCTGTGCGGGCTCATCGGACCCCGCCGGACGGTATTAGTAACTGCCTGTGTTGATCTGTATGCCCTGAGGTATTACGGGAGTGGTGGAGGTGACGGAGAAGGTGCTCTGCAGCAGGCGAATGATTCCCCAGATGGAAACCATGACGAATATCGCCAAGACGCCATAGAACATTATATTCAAGCCCGCAGCCTTCTCCTCCCCAGCATTTACGAGGTACTTGATAAGACCCCAGAAGAAGACGACGATGGCAAGCGTGATAAACAGCCCGATGAGCGCGTTGAGGAAGGTGTTGGCGAGTGCCAGGGTGTTGAGGAGCGTCGCGGCGCTTGCGAGAGCGGGCAGGACGAGCACACCCGAGGCGATTGCTGACGTACCAATTATTCTGCGCATAAAATAAGGATTATCAAGTTATCTATAAGTACCCAAATGGTATAGCCCCGGGGGACATTGCACAATAGACGCGCGGCGCGTCGTGTGGATAACAAATTGCGGTTATTTCTCCTCCTTTTTGGAGCCGGAGGACTTGGCGGCCGCGAGAATGGCCCATGCTATGAGACCTATGACTATTAGCGCGACCGTATACGATGCCGCGTACGGATGATCCCGAAAGAGCTGGACTATAAATAGAATGACCACAAGGACGAAAAGTATGGCGACCGACCACTCCATTACCTGTATTCCTGTAGTGCGGTAGGTAGGCCACGTGCCCAGGCGCACTAC
>JANLHO010000049.1 GCA_024654485.1 Patescibacteria group bacterium
TATCGTCGTGCTGGGAGTCGCGATCGCACTCATCAGCACTATTAACAGCGATAAGGTTTATAATGAAGAGAAAGGAAGTACCCCCGACGCGTCTATGAAAAACTCACAAGTACAGGTAGTGCCCGTGTCGCATGCGACGGCTGTCTTGCTGTGGGGCGACAAGGTGATATATACCGACCCGACAGGGGGCGTGGAAGCCTTCGCAGGGCAGCCGCCCGCCGACATCGTCCTTTTGACAGACATCCACGGCGACCACATGGAGCCGGACACGCTTTCCGCCGTACTGGGGGATGCCGCGCTGATAGCTCCACAGGCCGTTAAGGACGAGCTGCCGGAAGAGCTAGCCGCACGCGTGCGCGTACTCGCCAACGGCGAGTCTGCCGACGAAGCCGGTTTCCGCATAGAAGCGGTACCGATGTACAACATACCCGAATCTACCGACGCATATCACACGAAAGGGCGCGGCAACGGCTATGTCGTGGAAAAGGACGGCTTCCGCGTATACGTGGCCGGCGATACCTCCGGCACGCCGGAGATGCGGTCTCTTACGGGCATAGACGTAGCGCTTGTGCCGATGAACCTGCCGTATACCATGAGCGTGGAGGAAGCGGCAGACGCGGTCTTGGCTTTCAAGCCAAGACAGGTCTATCCGTATCACTATCGCGGTCCCGACGGACTGGCGGATGTAGAGAGATTCAAACAGCTCGTGGATGCCGCGGGCTACGATATAGAGGTGGTACTGCTGGATTGGTACGCGCGCTCCTGACCCTACGGCCGAGGCTCTACACGATCAGGCGTGATGATTGACAAGATTCCACGTCTATGATATCCTAGATATATCAATTTCAGGGCTGATCCAGAGAAGCGGGGATCGACCTACGACTCCAGCACACTGTCCTTGATACTTTATAAGTAGTTTTTTCATTGCCATGCAAGAAGGAACAATAGCCCGTCTCACCGACAAAGGTTTTGGCTTCATCAAGATCGAAGGACAGGAAAAGGATCTCTTTTTCCACTCCAACGAGCTCGTTGGCGTCTCCTTTGATGAGCTTCGTGAGGGGGACAAGGTGACCTTTGAGGTCGCGGACAGCCCGAAGGGGCCCAACGCGGTCAAGGTCAGCCGTGTCGCTTAAGACCCAAGAAGTCTTTCACAAAACGCCGCGCTTAGCGCGGCGTTTTGTGTGCAGGAGAAATAAGCAAGCCCGCCTTCAGGAGAGAGTCTTTAACCCGCAGATTTTGCACGCGCGGGCATGGCGGGTATACTTGCACGCATGAGGTATGTTCTCTATGTAAAAACAGGATGCCCGTATTGCAAGCGCGTGCTGGAATTCGCCAAAAAGAACGGAATAGAATTTGAGCTGCGCAACCGCGATGATGCGGGTGTCAGCGAAGAGCTTATAGCGCGCGGCGGCAAGCGGCAATTCCCGTACCTGGTGGATACGGAAAATGGGGAAGAGATGTACGAATCGGGAGACATAATCGCGTATCTTGCGAAGCAGGCGGGTATCACGGCTCAGGAAGGTTCAGGCGAAGGCACATGCGCTGTAGAGTAAGGGTATCGGCGGACGTCCGCCGCGAGTCGCTCGCCGAAGGGAAAGGGGGCGTGCTTGACATATCGGTGCGGGAGAAGGCCGAGCGTGGGGAGGCCAATCTGCGCGTGCGTGAGCTTGTTGCGCGGCATTTCGGGGTCTCCGTGAAGGCGGTGCGCATCGTCACGGGACATCGCGGAAGCAGCAAGACGCTGGAGGTGATACAATAGGCGCTAATCAATCACCGTTCACTGTTTACTGGTCACTATTCACTGCTATTTATGGACATCCGTATCAAAGCGACCGATTACGAGCTGACGCCGCAGGTGGAGGAATATCTCACGCAGCGCATAGAAGCACTTCGGAAATTCATAGGAGACAAAGAGGACGTTACACGATGCGAGGTGGAGCTAGGACGCGACGCGGGCCGCCCGCGCCACGGCGACAATCTTTATTTTGCCGAGATACGCATAATCTCTCCCGGCGAGAGCGCAGTGTACGCACGCAACAATTCCGAATCGGTCAACGGCGCCATAGACGATGTGAAAGAGGAGGTGGAGCGCCAGATGCGCAAATCAAAGCGTGTAAGCATAAGCTTCATTCGCAAGGGCGGGGCGCTGGCTAAGAGGTTGATGAGGTGGGGGAGGTAGAAGGGGCTTCGGCCCCGCACACTATCGGCGAGCTTTATCGTTTGAGGTTTTGCTTTGTGTATCACCACTACGACTGGTCAAACAAATTTGAATAATTGGCTGCGCGAGGCTCGTCGATAGTGTGCGGGGCCTGCGCTAGGGTTAGGGTGAGACGCGCGAGGCTCGCAATAAGTATCAGCCTGTCTCGCAGAGGTTGTAGAAGGTGCGCGAGGTCCGCCGAGGGTATGCTGGACCTCCGCAAGAGTCGGTCAAAACTTTTCCACTTCGCTCACGACCGTGAGCGAAGTGGAAAAGTTCTTTTAGCTACTCCGTGACGGGTTTTGCGCCGGAGCGCAGGAATTCTTCGTAGCTCATTTCTCGCTTGCCTTCGGGCTTCACGCGGTCAATGGCAAGCGCTTTCCCGTCCAGATGCGCTTCAAGTATCTGCACGCGCAGACGCTTGCCGTCCCGCTCAAAGAAAGAGTGCGTACCCACAGTGGAATCAAAAGCCCGTATTTTCAGGAGATTTTTGTATGCATCGTCCGCGAGGTCCAGAAGTCCGTCGCTCTTGGTATAGGCGGGGCAGTGAGTCGCGAGGTCGTGATTTTGCGGCCGGGCATTTATCTCGCCCGATAGCCACGCGGGCATTACCTGTGCCAGAAGCCGCGCGCTCTCGTGCGTCGCCGCCTCTTCCGCCTCGCTCGCGCTCGGCGGCCACCCGCCGGTAGGCGGAGACATCTCTATGCGCTTCTGCGCGATAACGGGTCCGTGGTCTATTTTCTCGTCCAGAAGGATGATTGATGTGCCCAGCTCACGATCGCCTCCGGCGATAGCGGCGCGTACGGGGGAGGTGCCGCGCCATCGCGGCAGGAGCGAAAAATGGATATTCAGAGTTCCTCGCCCGGGTATCTCCAGCACGCTCTTAGGCAGTATCTTGCCGTAGTATATGACGACAAAAGCGTCCCACTCTTCGTCGGACAGCTCCTTCGCGAATTTCGAATCAAGCGTATCCGGCTGCATTGTGCGAATGCCGTGCATCTCGGCCCACTTCTTCACGGGCGGTGATGCGAGCGCCTTACCGCGCCCCTGCGGAGCATCCGGCGTCGTCACTACCAGAGAGGGGACGAGGCCGCTTTTTTCCAAGTCGTCCAGAAATACTGTCGCAAGATGCGGCGTCCCGAAAAAGGCGAATTTGGTGTCGGGTTTCATTTGGAAAATGGATTATGATATATCATAATTTTCGCCTGACATGATTTATTTGCCATTCGCGGGCTGTTCGTCGTACATATGCGCCGCCTTGTCGGTGTATAGTACGCCCTCAAGGTGATCCATCTCGTGCTGGAATATGTGCGCGAGGAATCCCGACGCGCCGCGCGTGAAGCGCCGACCATCCTCATCAAAGGCTTGTATCGTGGCCTTCTCCGAGCGCAGTACCTCGCCCCATTTGCCGCGCACCGAAAGGCATCCTTCGTGCTTCTCGCTCTTTTGCCGCGAGAGCTTGGTCATAACCGGATTGATATAGACCTGATCTCGGCCCAAGGCCGACCCGCCTTGGGCGGGCGGAACGCGCCCGTCGTCTGCATTTGCACTCCCAATCTCGTCGGGAGCGTTGCGCGAGCCGCGAGCAATGGCACGCCCAGAAACAATAAAGAGGCGAAGCGGCTCGCCGACCTGCGGCGCGGCAAGCGCGACGCCATACTCTTCTTTTGCAAGGAGTTTTCGCATGTCAGAGATGAGCTCCTGAATGGTCGCGCCCGATATCTCCGCGACGGGTATCTCGCGCGCGACCTGCCGCAGAGCGCCGTTCGCGCTTTCCGGCAATATTTCCCGCTTTACCTTCATACGCGAAACTATACGGTATGCAGCGCAATAGCCAAAACATCAATGGAGTATGCGGGCAAAATCTGCTCCGGCAATGCTTAGGTGTACAATACGCCCATGAAGCACATCAGCGCACACATCAAAAGGTCATCCGAGAGGTCGCGGCAGACGGAGCGCGGAGAGCTTATGCGCTACTTTGTGGAGAAGCTCAATGCAGGCCGCGAGCAGGACGGCCTTCCGCCGATATCAATGGGCCGCATGGGGAAGATGCTTGAGAAGATACCCACCAAAGACCTCTACTATATAAAAAGCGTATGCGACGAAGCAAAAAATTTCTCCAAGAAATTTTGGTGGTTATTAAATCCTGACAAGTACGATAAGGGAAAGAAGTCTTGATCGTTCCACTCGTCAACATGCAATGAGTCTCGCCCCGTAGCTCCGCCAAAGGCGGATGGTACCGGGGTATCTATTGAACCCCGAGAAGTACGAGAAGGATAAAAAATAAACAATGTCGCCCCGTCTCGTAGACGGGGGCAGGAACCGCGCCAGTTATACGTTCGCGTCGCGGCTTTGTCAAAGTGCGCACAGCGGATACAATGCCCTGACCCATGTCATTCTTCTCACCCAAATTAGGCATTGACCTCGGCACGACCACCGTGCTGGTCTTCGTACCCGGCAAGGGCATCGTCTTGAACGAGCCGTCTGTGGTCGCGGTGTCGCAGGTGGACAATAAGATACTCGCGGTAGGAAACGATGCCAAAGAAATGGTCGGTCGCACCCCGGACGAGATACGGGCGTACCGACCGATGAAAGACGGTGTCATCGCGGATTACCGCGTGACGGAGGCGATGCTCCGATACTACATAAGGAAGGCGCTCGGCAGGTGGAATCTTTTTCGCCCCGAAGTGATGGTCTCGGTACCCGCAGGCGTCACCTCCACGGAGAGGCGCGCGGTAGTGGAGGCGGCGACCAAGGCAGGAGCGCGGCATGCATTCATCGTCAAGGAGCCGATACTCGCGGCGATAGGCGCGGGCATACCCATCCACGAGGCGCGCGGGCACATGATAGTGGACATCGGCGGCGGTACGACCGACGTTGCCGTAATCAGCTTGGGCGGCATCGTTGCATCCACATCGGTAAAATGCGCGGGCAACGCGATGGACCACGCGATAGCGGATTACATAAAGAAAACCTACAACCTCGGCATCGGCGACAAGATGGCGGAGGAGATAAAGATACATATAGGCTCCGCAACGCCGCTTGATGAAGAGCTCACGATGACGGTAAAAGGGCGCGACCACCTTACGGGCCTTCCGCGCTCTATAGAGCTATCCAGCAACGAAGTGGTGCGCGCGGTGGGGAAGGAGTTGCGGACAATGATAAACGCAATAAAAGACGTCCTGCAGGATACGCCGCCGGAGCTGGCAGCCGACATAATAGACAACGGCATCACCATGACGGGCGGCTCCTCCATGCTGCGCAATTTTCCCGAGCTTGTCTTCCGACGCACCGGCGTCAAGGCGCGCCTTGGCAAAGACGCCCCATACTGCGTGGCCAAGGGCACGGGCGAGGCGCTCAAGCACTTAGAGACTTATAAGAAGGCCATAATTTCAAAACGTTAGGTCGTCCGCTTGAGCCATGGAGATTTACCCCGCACCAAGCTTTGCTTTGGTGCGGGGCGTATAAAAAAGCCATCATCTCCAAGCGTTGATCAGGCCGCTACTTGCAGTCCATTCTTCCGCTACTTGTCGGATTTGGCGGGGCCGGTGGATGGACTGCTTTTCAGGCGCTCAATGTCGGCCATGAGGCGGCGCAGGTCGGCCTGAATGCTGCCGAGCGCCATCTTTTGCTCCAGCTTGCGGAGCGCGTCGGTCTTCTCTTCCTCCGTCATTTCCTCAAAGTCCTCGGTGATGTCCTCCACATCCTCCTGCAGCTCGTCAATGTCTTTCTGTATCTCGTCAATGTCCTCCCCGACATCTTCCAGCTCCTGCGTGGTGTAGTTGATGCTCATCTGTATGAATATTGATAGATAAATAGCCTCAAGCGATACGAGGGTCGTAACGAAAAGCAGCATAGCGCTCCACTCTATCAGCCCCACGTCCACCGCGACGAAGCTCGCTGCGAAAAGTATGGTATGCACGACAAGGGATGCCGGCGAGCCTATCCACCGCGTGATGGTCAGAGCGGTCTTTTCTATTTTTTTCTGCGTTGCCATGTCGGGGAGTATACTCGCCATTGCGTCCTCCACAAGAGTTTAATGTGCAAAACGCTCCGCCCGCATTCCCGTTCCGCAACATATTTATGGGGGTATACTGGAGCGATGAGAAGGCAGCCGGTGGGAAATGCGCACCTGATAGCGGGGGGTCCCGAGCACGTAGAGACCGTTCTTGAGATGCTAAAAAATGATGGCATATCCGTCCGTGGCAATCCGGATATCTATGTGCGCACATACCGGCATTTCGGGATAGACGAGGCGCGCGAGATGCGCGAGCGCGCGGCGGCGCGACCCCTGGGGCCGCGCCGCTACTTCATCCTCGTCTGCCCAAGCATGACGAGCGAGGCGCAAAACGCGCTCCTCAAGACCATAGAAGAGCCGCCTGTGGAAGCGGCGTTCTACATAATCACGCCCGCTCCGCAGACACTTCTGCCAACCCTTCGCTCCCGCATGCAGATCGCGGATGCTTCGGACTATACGACAGAGGCCTCCGGCTCCGGAATTGATGCCAGAGAATTTCTTGCCGCCGCGCCGCCGAAGCGGCTGGATATGCTGAAACCGCTTCTACAAAAGGGCGAAGACGAGCGCCGCGACAGTGGCGCCATAGTCTCCTTCCTCTCCGAGCTTGAGGTGGCACTGTCCGGAGATTTCCGTAAAAAGATGCGTGAAGATATGCCCGCGATGAAGCAGGGAATAGAGGCGCTCTATCGCGCCCGCGCCTACGCCATGGATAAGGGTGCGCTCGTCAAGCCCCTCTTGGAACAGGTCGCATTGCTGTGCCCGCAAATGTAACGCGATGGCGTTCTAGCCATCACTGCATTGAGCATTGAGCGCCGAGACGCACGACACTTGCCACTGACCCGATACTTAGGCAAATAACTAAGTATCGGGTCAGCGGCAAGAACGTCTCCGCAGCGACGCATACGGGGACGCCGGCGGGAACGTCAATCGTCAAGGCAGAAGGGATCGCGCGTCGCGAGCCATTCGGAGAGCTCTTTAGGCGCGCGCGTGTTGTAGATGCAAAGGCGAATACGCCCGTGCTTGCGCGTCGTGATCAGGCCAGCCCGCTCCAGGGTCTCCACGTGGGCCATGGCCGAGGGGAGGGTGATATTAAAAGGCGCTGCAAGTTTAGAAACGGACATCGCGCCTGCGCGGTGCAGGCGTGCGAGCATTCGCCGATTCCGCTCTACGCCGAGCGCATCCAACATGAGTCGTGCGTTCTTGCGCGGTTCTCCCTTGCCGTATGTACGACGACGCAACATCTCCGCTTCCGCATCGCGATACAGCCGCTCTTCTCGCCGCCGTTCCTGCTCCCGTGCCCGTCTTATTCTGGCTTTGTTCCAATACTTCATTTTCTAACTAAGTATCGGGCATCGGGTCTGACCGGCCTATATCGTACTTGTGGAAAACGAACACGCGCGAACCGGCCGCCCTCACATGCTATAATGTCGCGCATGGCGATGAACTTCGATTTCAAGAGCTTTGACGAGAAAACGGCGGCCTCGCTGGAGTGGCTCGCCAAGGAGTATCGCGGACTGCGCACGGGCCGCGCCACCCCCATGATACTGGACGGATTGATGGTTTCCGCGTACGGCTCCATGATGCCTCTGAAGCAGGTGGCCAATGTCGGCGTAGAGGATGCGCGCACGCTGCGCGTCAGCGCCTACGACGCCGGGCTCATTAAGGATATAGAGCGCGCCATCGCGGGCGCGGACCTTGGTGTGGGCACTTCCACCGACGGCTCCAGTGTCCGCGTGACCTTTCCGGAGCTTACCGGTGAGCGTCGCGCCGAATTCATAAAGCTTGCGAAGGCGAAGCTTGAAGAAGCGCGCGCCACTGTGCGCGTCGCGCGTGATGAAGTGTGGAAGAATATCCAGTCGCGCGAGCAGGAGGGGACGCTTACCGAAGACGACAAATACGCTCTCAAGGACGAGCTGCAGAAAAAGGTGGACGCGGCCAACGAATCGCTGGAAAAGGCATTTGATAGAAAAGAGGAAGAGATGAGCGCATGAGCAGTGCGTGGAAGGCAGTGCGTAGTGCGTAGAACCAGACCATGGCTGATTATCGCGACCTGATTGTCTGGCAGAAATCGGCAGTCAAGACAAGCGTAGAAATGCCGAGACGCTACTTTCAGAAGTATTACGAATGCTCAACAAGTTAAGTTCGGATTAGCGCCTACGCACTACGCACTGTAAACTACTCACTATTACAATATGCTAACCGCATTACTCGTCATCGGCATTCTCGTACTCCTCATCGTGGTGCATGAGCTTGGGCACTTCGTCGCGGCGAAATTGTCGGGCGTGAAGGTGGAGGAATTCGGAGTGGGATATCCGCCGCGCGCCTTTACACTCGTAAAGTTGGGCGGCACGGAATACACGCTCAATTGGATACCCTTCGGCGGCTTCGTGCGCCTCTTTGGTGATGTGGGCGAGGGTGAGCACGGGAGGGGAAGTCTCGTGGATGCGCCTCGCTGGAAGCAGGCGCTTATACTCGTAGCCGGAGTGGCCATGAATGCGCTCACCGCATGGATACTTTTTGCGGTTGCTTTTCACATCGGCGTCCCGCAGCCTATTGATGCTCCCATGGCCGGGGAAGAAACGAGGATCGTAATCGTAGATGTCGTGCCCGGCTCTCCCGCTTTTGCAGCAGGTCTTTCCGCAGGCGACATACTCGTGGACATGACCGATGAGAATGGAGAGCGCGCCATTGATGCCTGGACGCCGGACGCTGTCGTGGCTTTCGTAGGCGAGCGTGCCGGAGAGCCGATAGACGTTACTTTCGTACACGAAGGAGAGACGAAGCACGCGACCCTCATACCGGCGCAAGGCGTGCTTGAGTCGGAAGCGGGGAAGCCCGCGCTCGGCGTCGCGCTCGTATTGGTGGCCAGCCGCTCCGAGCCGTGGGGAGATGCCCTGTACGACGCTTATTTTGCCACGATTGATACTTTCAAAAATGTCTTTGACAGCCTCGCCGCGCTCGTGGGGCGACTGACGAGCGGACATCCGAGCCTGTCCGGTGTGGTGGGGCCGGTCGGGATCGTGGGGTATGTGCACGACGCTTCGCAGAACGGATTCGGGGCGGTCTTGATACTCGCCGCAATAATCTCCGTCAACCTCTCAATATTCAACCTCATTCCGATACCGGCATTGGACGGCGGCAGACTTCTTACCCTCGGCGTGGAGGCCGTTCTGCGGAGGGCGGCACCACGGCTAATCACGCAGGCCTTGAACGCGCTCGGTGTCGCTTTCATCATTCTGCTAATGGTAGTCGTAACATATCAGGACATACTCCGGCTTATTGCGTAGGGAAGCGCAAGAGCGAGATTTTGCCTAAATTGCGCGATATGGCTTTGATGCGTTAGAATGTCGTAGAAATTAAGGAGCCGCAGGTGACTATAATTTCAAGACCCGCCTATCCGCCCTATGCAGCTACACAACTCAGACTTTGGTTACATCCTCCCCCTGTCAGTGGGCAATTTTGTATGTCCCCGTCAATCAGGCGGATGGGCGGGTATAAGGACTTCTAAACTCTCTGTGCTCGTTAAGAATTCCTAATATGCGACAATCAAAGCTCTTCACCTCCACGAGGCGCAACGCACCGAAGGACGAGGTGGTCAGGAACGCCGAGCTTCTCATACGCGGCGGTTTCATACATAAGGAAATGGCGGGCGTGTATTCTTATCTGCCGCTGGGGCTTCGCGTCCTCCACAAGATAGAGCAGATAATCCGCGAGGAGATGGATGCCGTAGGCGGACAAGAGGTTCGCATGGCGACACTGCATCCGAGCGATAATTGGAAGAAGACGGGCGGGTGGAGCAGCGTGGACGTCTTGTTCAAGATACAAAGCCGTACGGAAAAAGAATACGCTCTCGGTTCCAGCGAGGAAGAGATAGTTACTCCGATAGCGCAAGAATATATAGGCTCGTACAAGGATTTGCCTCTCGCCGTCTACCAGATAGAGCAGAAATATCGTGACGAGTTGCGCGCAAAGAGCGGTATTATGCGCGGACGCGAATTCGGCATGAAAGACATGTACAGCTTTCACGCCGACCAGAAAGACTTTGAGCGGTTTTATGAGACGGTCAAACAGGCCTACTTCAAGGTCTTTGAGCGCTGCGGGCTGGATGCCAAGGTGACGGAAGCTTCCGGAGGCGCCTTCTCCAACAAGCTCTCATACGAATTCATGGTGCTCACGGACGCCGGCGAGGACGACATTCTCTACTGCGGCCAGTGCACGCACTGCGTCAACGTGGAGGTCGCGAAGCACGCGGCAGGGGATACATGCCCGAAGTGCGGCAAGGGCAAGCTAAAAAAAGCGCGAGCCGCGGAAGTTGGCAACGTATTTGATCTGGGACAGCGGTACCCGAAAAGCTTCGGCTTCACCTTCAAAGACAAAGACGGGAAAGACAAGACGCCTGTCATGGGCTGCTACGGGATCGGAACGACGCGCCTCATGGGTACGATAGTGGAGGTACTCTCCGACGATAAAGGAATCGTATGGCCGGCGACCGTCGCGCCTTTTTCGGTCCACCTCGTCGCCATTGCCGGAGGCAACGCGGACGTTACCGCCGAGGCCGACCGCGTGTACGAACTTCTATGCGAGAACGGCATCCCGGCCCTCTACGACGACCGCGACGAGCGTGCGGGCGCAAAATTCGCCGATGCCGACCTCATAGGCATCCCAAAGCGGCTGGTCGTTTCGGAGAAAACGGTCTCGGCGGGCGGAATAGAGGTGACGGATCGCTCAAACGGCTCCTCTACGCTCGTCGCCGACAGCGCGATAGTTGAACATTTGCGGATGTGATTTATGGGATTTCTTGACTCCTTGCGGCGCATTAAAGATCGGGTACTCGGCCTTTTCTCCAACGACATCGGCATAGACCTCGGCACCGCCAACACGCTTGTATATGTGAAGGGTCGGGGTATCGTCATCAACGAGCCCTCAATAGTGGCCGTCAATCAGAAGACGGGGCAGGTAGTCGCCGTCGGCGGGCAGGCCAAAGACATGCTGGGTCGGACTCCGGCGCACATCCTTGCCGTGCAGCCCGTCGTGGACGGCGTCATATCCGACTTTGAAATAACATCCGAGATGCTCGCGTACCTTATCGGCAAAGCCCAGGCGGGGCATACGAAGCTTCTGGGGCCGCGGGTCGCCGTGGGCGTGCCTTCCGGCATCACCTCCGTGGAAGCGCGCGCCGTGCGCGACGCCGCGCGTGCCGCCGGAGCGCGCGAAGTGCACGTCATAGAAGAACCGATGGCCGCCGCCATCGGCATAGATTTACCCGTGCATGAGCCCACCGGCTCTATGGTCATTGACATCGGCGGCGGCACGACCGATATCGGCATCATCTCGCTCGGAGGGCTCGTCAACGCGCGCAACGTGCGCATAGCCGGCGACAAATTCAACGCCGACATCGTCGCGCACGCGCGCAATGAATTCAAGATGCTGATAGGGGAGAAAAGCGCCGAGGATATCAAGATAGCCATAGCATCCGTCTCCCCGACGCGCCCGCCTATGCAGGCGATAATCCGCGGCCGCGATCTCGTGACCGGGCTGCCTCGTGAGATAACCATGTCGGATCAGGACGTGCGCAACGCCATAGGGCACTCCATAGAGGAGCTGGTGGAGGCTATAAAGGAAGTTCTGGAAACGACCCCGCCTGAGATACTTTCCGATATCATGCAACGCGGCATCCACCTCGCCGGCGGCGGGGCCATGATACGCGGACTGCCGGAATTCCTTACGGCGGAGCTTGGCGTGCCCGTCGTCGTCGCACCCGACCCACTGACGGCCGTCGTTCGCGGCACGAGCGTGGTCTTACTTAATATTGAGATTTTCCGAGAAACGCTTTTACGCAACGATGAAGAACTCGTACCCACAGAATAGTCGCGACGATTGCACAAAGTAGCGTATATGGACAGGTATTACCGAGCACCAAAAAGAGGCAGGCGACGCCTTATGGCCGCTACGGCCCTCGTCATACTCATACTGATAGCGGATGTCGTGTCAGGCGGGTACGTGCGCGGACAAGTGCGTCTGGTCGCCTCGGTCGTTTCGGGTTGGGGGAGCGCGCTGATGCGAGGCGTCGCCTCTACCGGCTTTTTGCAAAGCAGCGCCTCGCTCAAGGCGGAGAATCGCGCACTCAAGATTCAAGTGGCGCAACTATCCGAGAGGGCCGCGTCCGCCGAGGCGCTCAAGCGTGAGAACGATGCATTGCGCGAGCTCGCACGTCTTGCGGCCGATACACCCGGGATAACGGCTCCCATAATCTCGTCGGTGAGCGCTTCGCCGTACGGCACTTTTCTTATAGGTACGGGCGGGAGCGACATAATCTCAGGCGACATGGTAATGACGGAAGGGGGTTTCGTCGTGGGTATAGTGAGCGATGTGCGCGAAAGTACGGCGCTCGTGTCCGAGATATTTGCTCCGGGCAACTCCATAGATGCCTCGCTTCAAGGCGCGTACATACGCGTGGAAGGACGCGGGGGCGGCAACGCGCACGCTGAAGCGCCGCGCGATCTGATTGTCGGGGTGGGGGATGTCGTTGTAGCGCCGAGCTTCGGGCAGCGACCGATCGGCATAGTAGGGGCGGTCGCCTCCACTTCAGCCAGCGCTTCGCAAGACGTGTATCTGCATCTGCCGAGCGCGCTCTCAGCGATCTCTTTCGTATATGTATCACCTTCCGATTACTAGCATTCGCGTGTTCGTAGCGCTCGCGGGACTCTTCGGCGTCTTGTGGGGGCCGTGGTGGCTGACCGCTGCCGCCATCGTGCTGCTGTCGGCTCGTTTTCGCGCGTGGGAAGCGCTCCTACTGGGTCTTTTGACCGATCTCACATGGCTGCCTGCGGTTTCTCTTTTCCAACCCGTGCCGTTTTTCACGCTTGGCGCTATCGCCGTGATTTGGGCGTTTGAGCCTATACGTTCAAAGTTTTTGCTCAGGACGTGATTTACCACCTCAGCCGACGGGAAGAGTCGCGTGTATGCCCATTTGGTATAGTGTGGGCATGAGACAAGGGCGCGGAAGCAGTGTGGTGCACGAGATAGCGCCGGATGAAATATTCCTTGATTCCTCCAACTTGCCGGGACACGAGTCCAGCCAGTTTGAAGGGCGCGTCGCGAAGCCGCTTTCGCGGCGCGCGATAGTGGCTGTCGGTCTCGCATTTTTGCTCGTGGCGCTGGTGTTTGCCGGTCGCGCATTCAGTCTGCAGATAGTACGAGGCTCCCAGCTCGCGGACGCGTCGCGCTTCAATACGCTGAGCCGTACTATAATTTTCTCTTCGCGCGGCGTTATCTACGACAGGACCGGTCGCGAGCTCGCGTGGAATGAGCCGCAACAACAGGCGGTTGCGGATGCGATATCAACTACCGATAAAGGAGAAGCAACGTCCCTCTACGCGCTGCGCCGCTATGCATCCGCTTCGGGTCTTTCGCACGTCTTGGGATTCGTGCAGTATCCGAAGGCGGATTCGCAGGGCAATTGGTGGCGAACCGAATACGCCCCCATTTCCGGGGTTGAGCTTGCTTTCAACGATACGCTTGCGGGCGCGAATGGGAGCACTATGGTGGAGCGTGATGCGCACGGAAATGTTGAGAGAGAAGATATCGTCGCCCGCCCTAAGAACGGAGAGCCTCTCACGCTCTCCATAGATGCCGACGTGCAAAGCAAGCTGTACGAAGTCCTTTTTGCTCACGCGAGTGAGCAGGGATTTGACGGCGGCGCGGCCGTCATCATGGATGTGCGGACGGGAGAGATCCTGGCACTCACGAGTTTCCCCGAGTACGACAATCAGGCATTCACCGACGGCAACGCGTCCGTAGTGCGGGCCGAGACATCCGACGCCTCCACTCCGCTTCTGGACCGTGCCGTCTCGGGTCTCTACACTCCCGGCTCTATCGTGAAGCCCATCTTTGCCGCAGCCGCGCTGAACGAGGGGATAATCTCGCCCGATAAAGACATTGTCTCTACCGGAGCGATAAGCATTCCCAATCCGTATGATCCGGACAACCCGACCCTCTTTCGCGACTGGACGGTGCACGGCCCCGTCAATATGCGCGAGGCAATCGCGGTGTCCAGCGACGAATACTTTTACACCATAGGCGGCGGATACGAAGGCCAGCAGGGCTTGGGCATCGCGCGTCTGGATGAGTATGCGAAGCTATTCGGACTCGGAGAGCACACCGGTATAGAACTTTCTGGCGAGCAGTCAGGCGTTATACCCACGCCGGAGTGGAAAGCTATCACTTTTGGCGAGGACGATCCGTGGCGCATAGGAAATACGTACCATACCGCCATCGGCCAGTACGGCTTTCAGATAACGCCGATACAGGCCGCCGTTTTTGCTGCCGCGATAGGGAATGGCGGAAAGCTGCTCAAGCCGCAGCTTGTGGCTTCCTCAACGCCGCAATTCAGGGATGTCGGCGTGCCCGACAAGTATCTACAGGTAGCGCGCGAGGGAATGCGTCTTGCCGTCACATCGGACCGCACCGATGCCACCGTAAAGTTCTTCAATATGTCGGGCATAGAGCTGGCGGCGAAAACAGGTACGGCGCAGCTGGGCCTGCACAACGAATGGATGAACTCGTGGTCTATCGGGTTCTGGCCCGCGAGTGATCCGAAGTACGCATACGCTGTGGTTCTGGAGCACGCGCCCGCAGGCACGCTCTCCGGAGCCGCGCCCGGAATGCTGCCTTTTTTCCGCTGGCTAATAGCCGCTCACCCTGAGTACGTAAAGTAGTGCGACATGCGCACACAGGACGGCGCTTTTGCATTTTCCGGATATCCTGTACAATGCTGCGACTCTTTCAATATGAATGATGACACCAACTATCTGAGCAAGGAGAAATTTGACGAGCTGACCGCCGAGCTTGAGCATTTGAAGACCGTGCGTCGCCGCGAGATAGCCGAGCAGCTTGAGTACGCGCGCAGTCTTGGCGACCTCTCGGAGAATGCCGAATACGAGGAGGCTCGCAACCTGCAGGCGGCCACGGAAGACCGCATCCGCAACATAGAGACTGAGCTCTCTCGCGCCCGAATCATAGAACACTCAAAAGGCAACACGGTAAGCCTCGGCTCTACAGTCACGATACAAAAGCAGGGCGAAAAGGAAGATCTCACATACGAGATAGTCGGCAGCGCGGAGGCCAACATGCAGGAGCACAAAATATCCCATCTCTCACCGCTCGGGAGCGCTCTCATGGAGAAGAAAAAAGGGGAAACATTCACTTTTGAAACCCCAAAAGGCGCGCAGAAATACAAAGTCGTGAACATCAGGTAAACGAAGACCAGAGAGCAGTGAACAGAGAAAGGCCGCGCGTTTTCTGTCCACTGTCCACTGTTGACTGAACGCTCCCTTGCGCGTAGTGTGATTTCAATCATGTCCGAACCAGCCTCATCCGAATCCGTGAATCTGGCGCTGGAGTTCGTAAGAGTGACTGAGGTCGCCGCGATAGCCGCCGCCAAGTGGGTCGGCCGCGGGGACGGCAAAGCGGCCGACAAAGCCGCCGTGGACGCAATGCGTACGCAGTTCAACACGATAGATTTTCACGGTACCATCGTCATAGGAGAGGGCGCGAAAGACGAATCCCACGAACTCTACGTGGGCGAGGAACTTGGGCAGGGCAAGGGCCCCGCATTTGATATCGCGGTAGACCCTCTTGAATGCACCGACTCGGTCGCGAACGGGAAGCCGAACGCGCTTGCGGTCATAGCGACGGGCCCCAAGGGCAGCCTTTACCGTGCGGCCGATTCGTACATGGATAAGATAGCGGTGGGGCCGGAAGCGGCCGGCGTCGTAGACCTTGATGCGTCCGTCACGGACAACGTCAAGAAAACCGCCAATGCGCTCGGAAAAGAAGTTTCCGAGCTTGTGGTATCCATATTGGATCGCGATAGGCACGAAGGGCTGATACGAGAGGCGCGCGCCGCAGGCGCGCGCGTGCGACTATTCTCGGACGGCGATGTAGCCATGGCGCTCGGAACCTGCCTTGAGGACACGAGCGTAGACATGCTCTTGGGCACGGGCGGTAGCGCCGAGGCGGTACTCGCGGCCGCAGGCATACGCGTCTTGGGCGGGGAGATACTGTGCCGGTGGAATCCCAAGGACGAAAAACACGTTAAGCGCCTGAACGAGGCAGGGGTAACGGATTTCTCGCCGGTGTTTACCGCGCGCGACCTTGCCGCAGGCGACGACATAACCTTCACGGCGACAGGCGTTCTCACCGGACCCCTCGCGAGGGGCGTGCTATTCGCTGCGGACCACATCATGACGCATTCCGTCGTGATGTCGCTGGAGGGGAGGTCGGTTAGGTTTATTGAGACCAAGCACATGCCCGCACACTAATTTTGCCGATGCCTCTTATGGACGAAACCGCTTACATGCAGATTACCAACGGAGCCACACGTTCCGCGTTCGCAACATTTTGCTACGGCGCGGAATGTCGGCAAATTTAGCGTGCGGGTGTGCAATAATTATCAGATAGCATAATCATATTATGGATATAAAAACACTGAAGAAGACGGCCGGCCAAATGGTCGCCAAGGGGAAGGGTATAATAGCGGCCGACGAGAGCGCAGGGACATGCCAGAAGAGATTTGATTCGGTGGGGGTGCCGTGCACGGAGGACAACCGTCGCGCCTATCGGGAGACCATAATCGCCGCGCCGGGACTTGAGGAGTATGTGAGCGGCATAATTCTATTTGATGAGACCATCCGACAGGAAACAACCGACGGCGAACGTTTCTCCGACGTGCTAGCAAAGAAGGGCATACTGCCGGGCATCAAGGTGGACATGGGCGCGAAGGAGCTTGCGCTTCACGCCGGTGAAAAGGTTACGGAAGGACTGGACGGCCTTCGCGAACGCCTCGCGGAGTACAAGACATTTGGCACGATGTTTGCCAAGTGGCGCGCCGTCATCACGATAGGAGAGGGTATACCCTCCGATGCCTGTATCCACGCCAACGCGCACGCAATGGCTCGCTACGCCGCGCTTTGTCAGGAGGCCGATATCGTACCCATAGTGGAGCCGGAAGTTTTGATAGAAGGCGACCACACGATAGAGCAATGCTATGAGGCCAGCGTCGCCGCGCTCAAAAAGACATTTGAAGAGCTCGCAGGTCAGGATGTCGCTCTGGAAGGCACTATCCTGAAAGCGAGCATGGTCATAGCCGGCAAGAAGGCCGCGAAGCAATCAAGCGTGGAGGAGGTCGCGAGCGAGACGCTGCGCTGCCTCAAAGAGAGCCTGCCCTCCGCGCTCGCGGGGGTAGTCTTCCTCTCCGGCGGACAGAGCGACGAGCAAGCCACCGCGCACCTGAGCGCGATGAATGCCGGAGGCAAGCATCCGTGGCCGCTTTCTTTCTCTTACGCTCGCGCGATACAAAGCCCCGTCCTGAAGATTTGGGCCGAGAATCCCAACGCCAATGTGGAAAAGGCGCGCGAAGCTCTCCTCTTCCGTTCGCGCATGAACTCGCTCGCGACCATGGGCAAATACTCGGAAGAGATGGAAAAAGAAAGGCCGTACTAAACCGCGCAGCAAGTTGCAAAGTTTGGCCTGACCATATGAGCGAAAAACTAAAACCATCTCAAGTAGCAGCCAGACGCGGTCAGGAGCAATTACGCACAGTCGGGGAATTCACACCTCCTCCGGGGTGGTTTGCAGATGATTTCACGCAGTACGCTCGCGAAGATTCCGCAGAATATGGAAATCTTTTTCGCGGTGCTCTCTCACTTTATAAGAATGCGGAACAAGCTCGTGAAGCTGTTCAGAATACCCTCGCAAGGGCATGGGAATCCCATGGGCAATTCAAGCAAGGCTCCCACATGGCAGCCTGGCTATATACAATCCTACGCAACAACTTCCTAGACGAGAAAAGACGCGAGAAGACCGCCGCTTTATACAACACGCTGGAGAATAATCTTATGGGGGAGCATGGCGCGCTAGAATCTACGCCCGAGGAAGCAGTGTACGCAAAACAGATAGCAGAGCAAATTGACAAGTTGCCGCCCGACATGAGAGCTGCTGTTCTTGCAGTGCATCGTTCGGGCTCATTTAAAGATGCCGCCAAAGAGACAGGGATGTCGCCGGAAAGAATCCGCGAGCTGCTTGAAATAACGAAGGGCATCATAACGAGTCGGGATGGTGAGGGCGATAGAATAGAAATCCAGCGCCCACCAGATAAGAAAAAGTTTGAAGATTTCATGTCAAGACAGGACATTGAAAGATACCTTCCGCGCCTTCAGCAAAAATCAAGAGATGCATACACAAAAGTAGTGTTGGAGGGTAAGACATATAGTAATGCGACGAAAGAGCTTGGAATTTCCGAAGGCACTCTCAAATCACGTCTCTTTCGCGCCAGACAAAAATTATCGGAGTTAACGGGCGTGCTTATTGACGCTGTAACAAAAGAAAGCAGCTTACGCTCGTGGTACGAAGCTCGTCCCGAGTCATTTCGCAATGCTATAAAAAGATCAGGCCTGTCGCCTCGCCAGACTGATGTAATAAATCTTATTATGGAAGGAAATGGCTCTGCTGAAATAGCAGACAAGCTAGGCGTAAAACTATTATCTGCGCGATCATATATTCAGCACGTGTACGACAAAATCTCCCCCCATCTTGAGTGATTTCACAAAAAGATCCGCTATCGCGGTGGACTTACCGGGAATCGAACCCGGGACTCGGCAATGCGAATGCCGCGTAATGCCACTTTACTATAAGCCCTAGTGAGGAACGAAAATGGAAGCTTGCTTTCATTTTCTCCGAACGACGGGTTTATATCGTGAGATATAAGCCCGTGCGCAGAAATATACCAGATACGGGAGCCGCGCTCAATTGATGAGCCAGATGTGGAGATTGAGATAGCCGGCAAATAGTATCCATGCGAGGTACGGCATTAGGAGATAGGCGGCGCGACGGTCTACCTCAAACGCGCCGATGATGAGCGAGAGTATTATGAATGCGAGGAAGAGGATGGCTATGAATGCGATAAATACCGCGTGAAGCGAGAAGAAGAAAAGCGTCCACGCCGCGTTGAAAAGGAGCTGGACGAAGTAGAAGCGCACCCAGCCCTCCACATGCGGCTCAAACGGCCTGTGATTCCATACGATAGAAAGGGCCATCGCCATGAGCGCATAGAGGATTAGCCACACCAGAGAAAATGCGGCATCCGGCGGCGTAAGCGAGGGCTTCACGAGCTGCGAGTACCATGAGCCGGCCTGCGTGTCTATGAGGAGATAGCCGATGAACCCTGCAGTATATGTGGCGACAAACGCTACTGCAGTCCGCGTCGTCGCCTTCATGTCTTAAGCATATTTCACCGGAGAGGCAAAAATCGCGTTATCCACAGATGCCAAATCGGCGCATAGCGGCTTCCCAGCACGCGATAAATAGATTATCCTGCTCGGACGCACCCTTAGCTCAGTTGGTTAGAGCGTTCGATTCACATTCGAAAGGTCTCAGGTTCAAATCCTGAAGGGTGCACCCGCCTTCGCCGTTTTCGGCGGAGTGCGGCGCGAGTCCACCATTTGGCCGGTAGTGCGCACGCCGGTTTCGGAGGCTCTGTCGGGCTGTAGTATACCTCGGTAGCACAACGCTTCGCGTTGGCTACGGGGCAAGCCGGTAGTACTTTACAAGACGTGGCGTGAGTGGGGGGTTCTTTTGCCGGGGTGTAGTATACCGGTAGTACGCACGCTTCGGGTGCGTGTAGACCGGGTTCGATTCCCGGCACCCCGACAAAAGAACCCCGCTATCGTGCGTACAGTCTTCAGTAGTACAGAGGGTTCGACCTGTGCTCCGTAGGCAAACGAAGTTTGTCCTTCGGGGTTCCCGGCAGCCCGACAGAGCCTCTGAGAAAGTATTTATGCGGTGCAGAATCATTTTCGTTCCTCACTACGGGCTGTAAGCAAGCTTTCAGCCCGGGCGTTCGGAGAAAATGAAAGCAAGCTTCCATTTTCGCTCCTCACTACGGGCTGTAGTATACCGGTAGTACGCACGCATGGGGTGCGTGTAGACCGGGTTCGATTCCCGGCAGCCCGAATCAAAATCGGCATTTGCAGTGCACCAGGTGCTATACCCCACACCAGCTTTGCCGCAAAGTTGGTGTGGGGGTATACTGGGCTCTCATGGAGTACAAGATATTCAGCCTCGGCTCCAACGACAGCCTCGCGCAGAGGATATCCGACAAGTTGGAGCTTCCCCTGGGGAAGGTAAAATGCCGCTCATTCTCCGACGGCGAGCAGCAGGTGCAATTCTTGGAAAATCTGCGGGGCAAGAGCATCTTCCTCGTCCAATCCACCAATCCTCCCGCCGAGAACTGGGTCCGGCTTCTTCTCGCGATAGACGCTGCGCGCGGAGCTTCGGCGCGAGAGATCACGGTCGTCGCACCATACTTCGGATATTCGCGGCAGGACCGCAAATCGCGCCCGCGCGAGCCTATCTCGGCGCGCGTCTTCGCGACGACGCTTGAGAGCCTCGGCGCCACTCGCTTCCTAACGATGGATCTGCACAACGACGCCATCGGCGGATTTTTCCGCAAGACCATCGTAGACAATCTCTACGCGCGCCGCGACTTCATCGGACATTTTCGCGAGGTCTTCAAGGAAGCGCTTGATGGGGACGACCTCGTAGTCGTCTCACCGGATGCCGGAGGCGTGGTACGCGCGCAATCATACGCCAAGCGACTCATGCGCTCGGCCGACCTAGCCATCATCCATAAGCAGCGCGAGGTCCCGAATCAGGTCGCCAGCATGAAGCTCATCGGCGACGTCAAAGGCAAGGTCGCGCTCATCGTGGACGATATGGCCGACACGTGCGGGACGCTCGCGCGCGCGGCGGAGCTCTTGCAGGAGAATGGAGCGCGCGAGGTGTATGCCGCCGCGACGCACGGCCTGCTCTCCGGCGACGCGCTCGCTACGATAGGGAACTCTCCGATCAAGAAACTTTTCATCACAGACACCATCTCCACCGACCGCGAGCTCGGCGACAAGGTAGAGGTCGTCTCGGTGGGGGAGACTTTCGGCGATGCCATTGATCGCATAGAAACGGGAGAGAGCCTAAGCGCCCTCTTCCAGACCGACGAGGACGACGAGAAGTAATCTCGAACAAATCCGAAATACGGTGTATCCTTGAAGCGCGCCTCCATCGTTCAACGGATAGGACGCGAGCTTCCGGAGCTCGTAATGTGGGTTCGATTCCTGCTGGAGGCACAAGATATCGTTTGCCTCTGCTGGCTACAAGCTGTAAGCTACAAGCTATCCTAGGGCCTATAGTATAGCGGTACCCGCCCGAACGACTGACGTCGTTCAGTCGGGCGGGGAACGCCTCCACCCGCCCGAACGTACCGTTCGGTACGGGCGGGTGGCATGGTGGAGCCTATGGTATACACAGTCTACGTCTTGAAGGACGATCTAAACAGGTTGTATAAGGGTATGACGAAGAATCTCTCTGGCCGTATCGCTCAACACAAGAATGGCCATACGATAACCACAGCAAAAATGAAGAATTTGCGCGTTGCATATACCGAGGAATTTGATAACTTTGAGGGCGCAAGGAAGCGCGAATTGTATTTCAAATCTGCAGCGGGCAGGCGTTTTCTGAAGAAAAAACTGGGCCTATAGTATAGCGGTAGAACGCCTCCATGGCATGGAGGAGGTCGGGGTTCGACTCCCCGTAGGTCCACAAAAATAAGGAGAACATCCCGAAGCGATTAATCTTCGCACGCGGCGCGTGCGTGGTGGCTTTGTACTCTGCCTCACGATTCGACTTCGTGCCGACTCTCTCGGGCGCGCGAGTACGCCACGCCCTCGGCCCCCGCCCCGCCGCCAATCCTCTCCGCCAAAGGCGGACAGGCATTCTCATCTATTTCGCGGGGGGATTTGAAAAAAGGAATGGGCGGCAGGAGGCAGGGTCGGCTTCCATTCTCGAAAATTAAATTCTAGATTCGGTGTCTAACACGGGGCCCACTATTAGTGACGAATGTGATATATAAAGTATAATGACACCCCATATGGAAGCAACAATTAAAAAAATGTTACTGCACGCAGGGATAGAGGTTGGCGGCAAAAAACGAGGGGATATCACGGTGCATAACCCCCGATTTTATTCTCGAATTTTAAAAAATGGCACTTTGGGTATTGGAGAGTCATATATGGACGGGGATTGGGACTCTAATGATTTGACTGAAACGGCCAATAAAGCATTCAAGGTGAATCTTAGAAGATCTCTTGCTAGTTTTTCGTTAAAAGATGCTTTCCATGTTGCGCACTCGTATCTTACCAATTTGCAAACTAAAAAACGCTCCTACGACGTTGGAGAAGAACATTACGATGTTGGAAATGATCTGTATGAAGCGATGCTCGGCAAGAGCATGGCATACACCTGCGCATACTGGAGGAATGGCGCCAAGACTCTCGATGAAGCACAAAACGCAAAGTTCGATCTCGTATGCAGAAAAGTCGGCTTAAAAAGCGGCGACTCTATACTTGATCTTGGCTGCGGCTTCGGAAGTTTTCTCAGATACGCTGCAGAAAAATATGGAGTGAGTGGTCTTGGCGTAACAGTGTCAAAAGAGCAGGCGCGGTTCGCGAATGAACGGAACAAAGACCTTCCCGTCCAAGTCTTGGTACAGGATTATCGAGATCCAATACTCGATGATGCAGGCAACACACGCGTGTTTGACCACGTTATTTCTATTGGGCTATGTGAACACGTTGGACCGAGGAATTATCGGACTCTTATGCAAGTGGTTGACCGGCATCTCAAGCCGGGTGGATTACTCTTACTCCACACGATAGGTCAGCCAAAATCGATTAGAGCAAATGACGCGTGGACACATAAGTATATTTTCCCTAATTCTCAAGCTCCATCGCTTGCGCAAATTGCAAGATCTGCAGAGAAGATTTTCAACATTGAAGATGTTCACACATTTGGAACTGACTATGAGCCGACCGTACTCGCATGGTACAAAAACTTTTCCGATGCGTGGCCAATGCTTAAGGAAATCAAAAAACCCGACGGCACACCTCGCTACACCGAAAGATTCCGAAGGATGTGGGAATTTTATTTACTATGTGGAGCCGGACTTTCGCGTTCGCAAAAATCATCCTTATGGCAGATTGTTTTCTCACGAGGAGACATTGCGGGTGGCTACCGATCTATTAGATAACCGTTTGGGAGCCATCCCCGCCGTTTTATACTGTTCCTCAAACGGCGGGGATGATTGTGCGCGCGTGGGTGGGTCTGGGGCAAGCACATACGGATTTGCGCCTCGCCATTCCTTTAAGAATTTTGTATGGCGAGGTGCCACTTGCATTCCTGATTTTGTGCAAACGGCTCGTTTGGTGCATTCGAGCCGTTTGCTCCTCATTGTATTTGAATCCCGCCCGCACCCTTTTTCAAAAGTCAGTCAGGGTTCTCCGCAAAATGGGTTCTGATTTTTTGATACAGTGACTACACAAAACTAGAGTCCAAGCCGTAGCTCGCCGGCTTCGCTGCGCTACGCCAGTCTTCCTTGAGATCCGTGTCGGTGCGCGGAGCTTTTGGGAGAACGCATAAGAGACAGGATATGCCATGGAGTAATGATAGACATCCTCACTCGTCTTCCTCTAGAGAGGAACTTAATGAAATCCACATTGTCCGGACTCTACTATAAAAGCTGCGTTTATAAGATAAATACCATACTAACTAATTACATATGAAAATCCTCATTGTTGAAGACGAAGAGAAGCTCGCGAATGCACTTGCGCGAGGACTCACCGTGAACGGCTACACGGTTGATACTGTTGCCGACGGCAAAAAGGCATTAATGCGCATAACTCTTCATCGGAAAGATTACGACCTCATAATTCTTGACCTCATGTTGCCTTCTATGGACGGTCTGGAAATATGCCGGACAGCCCGTGAGCAGGGTGTCACTATTCCCATACTCGTCCTCACGGCGCGAAACGAAACGGAGAAGAAGGTGAATCTTCTCCAATCGGGAGCTGACGATTACCTCGTGAAGCCGTTCTCGTTCGGCGAGCTCAATGCGCGTATCCAGGCGCTCCTACGCCGCCCGACCGAAGTGGTGCCTGAGATCTTGAAAACTGGCGACATTGAGCTCAACGTGATAGAGAGGCGCGTCAACCGCGGAGGAAAGAATATCTCCTTGACGCTCAAAGAGTTCGGGTTGCTGGAATACTTTATGCGCCACCCGGATCAGGTCGTGAACCGGGAGGATTTACTAGCGCACTTGTGGGACTTCAACTATGCTTCCTTCTCAAACGTCGTCGACGTCCACGTCAAAAACCTTCGCAAAAAACTCGGTGATGGCGGCACTGAGAACACTCTGGAAACGGTTCGCGGCATTGGCTACCGACTACGCGTATAAGTACCGATTCGATCCGTTTTTGCGAACCGAGGTGCATACAATGCTCGTCCTCGTCTCTTTTTCGCTTATCATCCTGATTTTTGTCGGCACTATAACGTACTTTCTCTACCGAGATGTTACAACGGTGATGTCGCAAGCGATCAGCGAAGCCATTGCCGCACAAACCGAGACTGCATCAATCGGGGCCAATGTCGTCTTAAAACTACAGAGCCTGCAGTTGAGAAATATTACGACGCTCGCGTCAATCGTCATCGTCGTAACCGTCATTGCGGGCTACATCGTTGCGCGCGTCGTGCTTATGCCCACGAGGCGTGCGCTGGAGTTCCAGAAGCAATTTATCGGCAATGTCGCGCATGAACTGCGTACCCCGCTTTCCATAATTAAGACCAACACGGAAGTCCGACTCATGGATGCCGACATACCGCCTGATGTGCAGGCTCTCCATAAGGACAATCTCGAGGAACTAGATAGGATCTCCGAGATACTCAACAATTTGCTTTCCCTTTCCGGCTCCCTGCGGCCGGAACGTATTGAGTTTCAAGACATTGATCTCGGTACAGTGGCGGAGATTGTTATGGGAAAACTGCGGGAGCTCGCGGACAGGAAGAGCCTCGTGATAACGGCGAAGGTGAGCGAGCGCCGGAGCGTGTGGGGCAACGCTTCAGCGCTAGAACAGATCGTCACCAATATCCTCAAAAACGCCGTTACGTACACGCCGAAAGGTGGGCACATTACACTGACCATTGAGCCGGTGCATCCGGACTTTATGGAACTTACGATACGGGACTCAGGTGTTGGTATAGCGCAGAAAGATCTTTTCCGCATCTTTGAGCCGTACTATCGTACGGACTTATCACGCTCTCGCGCGAGAGGAGGGAGCGGTCTCGGGCTTACCATTGTGTCAGAACTCGTCAAACTCCACCAAGGCAAGATAACGGTGCAGAGTGTAGAAGGTCATGGTACGTCCGTGATGGTCCTTCTTCCCGCAGGGAAGAAGTACCTTAGAGAGAAGGCGAGAGGAAGTCGGGGTCGCGAGGGCATGAGTGAGATCGCGGTTGATTTCTCTCGTCACGGCAATAATCATTCAAATTCATCCTGAACTCACCTCTGTTTTTCTAAAATGTCGCACAGAAGTTCTTTGCGACGGAGTTATTGTTATTAAGGTAAGGGAAATCTTCCGTATGCAAGGAGAGGATAGTGCCCGCCGATATATGGTGGGGCGAGCCGGGGAGGCGGGAACTCTGAGGAGCCTAGCCTCCCCGGCGTATGTGGGGCTCATCTCGCGTTCACGAATCCCGTTGCATAGTGCGAAAAAGGAGTGAAAACCCTGAAAGAGGCGCGAGTGTCTCTTCGTCTGTACATGAATGCGATGGGATTATATTGGTATCCGGAATATAAACGTCGCAATTATTTCTCCATGACACAAGAAAAAATACAACAACACCGCGCACTGGTAGCGATGCCGCGGTATATTAACGAGATTACGTCCATTGGCGTAGTCGGCCTTGGATACGTTGGGCTGCCGCTCGCGATACTCGCGGCTTCGCGCGGATTCCGCGTGGTTGGCTTTGATATAGATGATGTAAAAGTCGCGCAACTTGCGCGACGAGAGGCTCACTTTTTGAGCAGCGAGGAAGCGGCGCTCTTTAAACACACGCCGACACTCTCTGTCACGGCAAATGAGCGCGATTTTGAGCGTCTTGACGCCTATATCATCTGCGTACCTACGCCGGTCCACGAGAACCACTTGCCAGATCTGCGACCGCTTGAGAGTGCGTGCGCGATCGTCGGGCCTCATATCAAACATGGAACGCTCGTTGTCATAGAGTCCACCGTGAGCCCTGGTGTCTGCGAGGAAGTCGCGTTGCCGATCCTTGAGCGTTCATCGGGACGTTCGCGCGACGACTTCCATTTCGCGCACTGCCCGGAGCGTATCAATCCGGGCGACAAGGATTGGAACGTACACACGATATCTCGCGTCATTGGAGCCCGTACGCCTCACGACCTGGAACGAGCCTCCAAGCTTTATGAGAATCTTATAGATGCCGAGATCGTGCAAATGGGCTCAATAAAGGAAGCGGAGGCGGTCAAGATGGTGGAGAACGCGTTTAGAGACGTGAACATCGCGTTTGTGAATGAGCTGGCCATTAGCTTTGACCGAGCCGGGATTGATCTTGTGAACGTTATACGAGGAGCCTCAACAAAACCGTTCGGTTTCGTGCCCTTTTATCCGGGGTGCGGCGTCGGCGGGCATTGTATCCCTGTGGATCCGTATTACCTGATTCGCTACGGGAAGAGGAACGGGTTTGAGCATCGTTTTCTTATCGCCGCTCGCCGCGTCAATTCTCGCATGCCGCTTTACGCCGTGAGCGTTCTTGAGGAAGCACTTAAGGAAAAGAAGAAAAAGCTCTCGGGAGCAGTCGTTGCGATCCTTGGACTAGCGTACAAGCGGGACGTTCCGGATGTACGAGAGAGTCCGGCGGCAGTGATCCATGACGCGCTCCTTCGTAAAGGTGTCGCGGTCCGCACCTTTGATCCATACGTTCCCGGAACGACCGCGAAGCGGCTGGAAGACGCGCTCAGCGGCGTTGACGCCGCTCTCGTAGCCACCGACCATACGCAGTTCTGCTCTCTTACGCCACAATATTTTGAGTCGCACGGAGTGGATGTTGTCGTGGACGGACGCAATTGTCTTGATAAAGAAGCTTTCATGAATTCGCGGATTCTCTATCGCGGTATCGGACGCAACGCATAAGATATGAACAACACGAGTACCAACATATCGGGTCGGGCAAGCGGGATAAAGGAGAAAGTAGACGGCATCGTCAGCAATCTCGGCGGCTGGTTCTTTTTCTTCAGCATCATCTATGTCATCCTCCTCTTTAAAGCGGTAACGTACGATTCAATCTCCAACCACGTCTTCTTCGGAATATACAGTTTACTAATCACGACGTACATACTTTCTAGATTCCTTTTGGCGTATCTGCACAAACCGATTCCGGTTGATCTCACGTATGAACCGAGCGTGACATTCGTCGTTCCCGCAAAAGACGAGGAAGACAATATAGAGGAAACCATACGGCGATTTGCGGAGGTAGAGTACCCGAAGGAAAAAATAGAGGTCGTCGCCATCAACGACGGGTCCACTGATAGTACGCTTGAGAGAATGTACAGTGTCGCGCACGAGATCAGAGATTCGGTAGGCCGCATAGAAGTGGTCAACTTCCAGAAGAATCGGGGCAAGCGATACGGCATGGCCGAGGGTGCAAAACGCGCTAAGAACGACGTCATAATATTCATAGACTCCGATAGTTTTATAGATCCGCAATCCGTGCGACACATGGTCAAATACTTTGCTGATCCGTCGGTCGGCGCCGTTTCGGGACACACGGATGTGTGGAACAGAGACACGAATCTCCTCACGCAAATGCAGGCCATTCGCTACTACATCGCTTTCTCGGTGTACAAAGCCGCCGAATCCATCTTCGGAGTGGTCACCTGCTGCCCGGGCTGCTGCAGCGCGTACCGCAGGCGGTACGTTATGGAATTCATTGACGAATGGCTCCACCAGAGGTTCCTCGGCGTTCAGTGCACCTACGGGGACGATCGGTCATTGACGAATTTCATGATACGAAAATACCGCGCGGTCTATTCACCTATGGCGAAGGCGCATACCGTCGTGCCCGACACATTCCAGAAATATATGCTCCAACAGCAAAGGTGGAAGAGGTCGTGGATTAGAGAGACTTTCATCGCCGCGACGTTCATGTGGAGAAAGAATCTCGTCGCTGCCTCGTCGTTCTATGCGTACATCTTCCTCGCATTCATCTCTCCCATAGTATTCTTTCGGGCCGTCGTCTGGTATCCGGTCGTGCACGACGGCTGGCCTGTAGTGTATCTTACGGGGCTTTTTCTTATGCTCTTTCTCCACGGGCTCTATTACAGGATCCATGTCGGCGCGCGCGCTTGGATCTTGGCAGTGGGAAGCTTTTGGCTCAACACCGTAATTCTCATGTGGCAGCTACCGTGGGCGGCATTGACGCTTCGCGACACGCGCTGGGGCACCCGATAAAAGCGTATGTACGTAGACTTCTCAATTAGAAAAGCCGGGTTCCTCGCGCTCATCGCGTGCATTATGTTGTTCGCGGTGATCCAGACGTTTGCTCTCAAAGAGGGTCGGTATGGCTCAACCCCGCCGTTTGCCTCTTTCGGACTAATGTCGCAAGAAGTCGGTCTGCGCGCGCGATATGCCATAGAGGGGAGCGTATTTAGACTTTCTCAAGCAGCGGGCTCCGCCTTCGCTTTCCTCGGCTTCAAGCCGCAGACAGACGGACCGTCGCGAAGCGCGCGGGCGATTCCCGTTCTCACGTATCACCGCATTGTGGGCAGTTCAAACGATTTCAACAACGTTACGACGGGAAACTTCAGAGACCAGATGTTCGCACTCAAACGCGCCGGATGGGAGACGGTCACGCTCAAGGAGTACCGAGAGTTCATGGCGGGCACAAGGGAGCTTCCGGAGAAGTCATTCCTCATCACGTTTGATGACGGAGCGAAGGAGAGCTTTTACCCCGTTGACCCGCTTTTTGACGTGCTCGGGTACGAGGGAGTTCTGTACGTCATCGCGTCCGCAATGTATACGCCCGAGAGCACCTACTATCTTTCTCCCACAGAGATACGCCGTCTTCTGGATACGGGGCGCTGGGAAATCGGCTCACACTCCTACGATGGACACCGACCGTATCCGGCCGATGCAGAAGGGAATACCGGCATTTTCTTTGCGGACAAGTTATGGCTTGAGGAAGAAAACCGTCTTGAAACGGATAAGGAGTTCACTTCTCGCGCACGAGACGATCTAGTACATGCGCGGGAAGTGCTTGAGTCGGAATACGGAGTTTTAGTTGATACATTCGCATTCCCGCTCGGCAATGAAACCGGCATTGAGGGTGCGGCGAATTTCTCCGAAGGAGCGGCGATTACGGAACGCGAGGCCAAGAAGGTATATTCGCTCGGATTCCTCCAGACCGATCCTCATCGGTACTCTTCCAACTATCAGTCCGACGCCGGATCCATCGCGTACAGGATCCATGTTGATCATGACTGGGACGGTGAACGTCTTTTGCGCGAACTCCAAAATGGCCTCCCGAAAGACTTGCCATACGAGGACGATTTTTCGGAGGACAAAGGATGGATAGCCTCGTGGGGCGCGCTTGATCTCGGGAGAAATAATTTCTCTCTATCCGCCGACGAGGGAGCGTCAAGCGCGTCGGCATTTCTCGACGGCTCCAAGCTTTGGGACAACTACTCGTTCAATGTGTCAATGAATTGGCACGAGGGGTCCGCGTTCCTTATCGCAGATGTCGTGAACTCTAAAACGTATGACGCATGCGTGTTTTCCAACGGAGTTGTTCGGCTCCAAACGACAGTGAATGGAGAGACAAGTACGCTCGCGGAGAAGCGCGACCCGAGCATACGTTTTGGCGACGGCGTACGTCCGGGGATTAGAGTGCACGATGCGGTCATTGAGTGCCTATGGAATTACGAGTCAATTCTGGAAGCGTACGAGCGCAGGAATATCGGGGGAGTGGGTGTTCAGGTGTGGAATCCGCAGCTTGGCACAGCCGCTCTCACTGTCTCCGATATCGCGGTACAACCGCTCTGAACAAAGCACGAAAGTTTTGTACGGGCGCGGCTTCATGATAGTGGACATGAAGGAAATACCGTACTGCAGAAAATATTTTCTTCATAAATCTATAGACATATCCTTAGGCGACGTGTACAAATATATGCAATGTACACGAAACCTATTTCGCTCCATATGAAACTGCCGGAGATTCAATTCCATGGAGTCTTCGGCGTCATTTGCGTCGCTCTTCTCGTGCTTGCGGCAGCCGGTCTAAGTGTATTCTCCAGCGGAGAGCGCCCGCGTCCGGCCGCGCACGTCGTCGCGCCACTCATATATTCGTTCAATGCTCCCGGTATCCTGAACGAGGCGGGCAGAATGGACCACAGCACGAGTCCGTACTGGTGGCTCAACTCGGGAGGTCAGATGATCATTGAGGGAGGTTTCGGAAAAACCATGCAAGGAGAGGCATCGCCTTTCAATAAATGGCGATTGCTCTATGCGCTTACAAATCAGACCGATACGGACAGCGGCACGCACCCACAAAACATTTTCCGCCTTGTATCGCGAAGCTTGTGGGGAAACACAGAGACGCGGGTTTCTTTCCGCATTACCAACGTGAATCTGAGTGACTCGCCGAACAGAAATGCTTCCAACGGTGTTCTCCTTCTCGGGCGCTACTATGACGATGACAATACGTACTACGCGGGAATCCGCGATGACGGGCTCGCGATCATCAAAAAGAAAATCCACGGCGTCTACTATACGCTCGGCTCGGTCCAGATATTCGGGACGCCCGGAAAATACGATAGAAAAACAGTACCAACGCTCCTGCCACAGAATTCTTGGATGGCGCTTAAAATGACCATACAGAATGCGTGGGACGGCTCTGTACTCATACGTTTATATCTGGATCGCGAGAATGACGGGTCGTTCGTTTCAATTCTTTCGGCTCGCGATCTAGGAATGGAAGACATCCCGCTTAGAGAGGCCGGGTACGTTGGTATACGCACGGATTTCAAAGACGTGGAATTTGATTCTTTTCGCGCCGAGGAAATATGATCCATAATGGATCCGGTATTCCGGTGTTGCACACATGAAAGGCGTGTGAAGATCGGAGTGGTCCGGCCGGGTCAGTAGGTAAGGACAGCTCGCGGATTTCGTCTGTACAAATAGCCCGGTAAGGTCTTTGGCCTTTTGTCGACGGGCGTACAGTAAAAGTGTGAAATTATCCATTAATAACTTAAAATTATGAAAAGAATCTCAGCAATAGCTCTAATGTTGGGGCTGGTACTAGGAATCGCCCCGGTAGCGAGTGCGCAAGGCTTGTATCTCTATGGCAGTGGTAACTCCGAGACCTCTGTCGGCGCTGACGCTGACGGGATCGTGGATGTGAATCTTGACACGTCCGCCGATGTGGAAGCTGCCGCCGATGCGCAGGCTGCCGCAACGGGAGAGCAGAAAACGGAAGAAGATGCAGAAACGGGGGGAGATGCCGCTACGAGCGCCTCCGGTGATGTACAGATAGGCGCGACGATTGGCGCAGAAGTGTCCGGTGGCACAGAAGGA
This sequence comes from Patescibacteria group bacterium, assembly GCA_024654485.1. GTDB lineage: Bacteria > Patescibacteriota > Minisyncoccia > Phycocordibacterales > UBA2100 > UBA10103. The sequence goes on from JANLHO010000049.1 coordinate 31,748, forward strand.
TCCAGTATCGTCATCACTCGTTCGTCGGCTTCGGCGGACAATACCGTCGCCGTGACCGCACCGAGCTCGGTGAGCACGAGCGCGGATCTTTCGGCTTACGCTTCCGCGGTAGTAGAGACTGACGAGAACGTGGATAGCGCGGAGCTCTCCAACGAAGCAGTTTCTCTTGCCTACAAAGTCCGTGCGAAACTCTTCGGGATATTCCCCGTACTTATGCCGGCAACGGCAACAGTAACGGCGAGTGGTGAAACTGCGATTGAGTATCCGTGGTACTCAATCTTCGCGACCATTGATTCTGCGGAGTCTCTGGAAGCGGGGGTGATTGACGCAACGGCGACCACTCTATCTGCGAACGCGAGTACGGAATTATCCGCATCCGCGCAGGCGCAACTTCTCAACCAGATTCACGCGGCGATGAGAAGCAACCTTGAAGCATCACTTGCGGCAGAGGCATCCACAAACGCGACAGCGCAATAAACAAGGTCGCTCCCGTCATACCTCGCCCCACAGGGGCGAGGTATTTCGCGGGGAGACACCAGGCTTGTTTTTTGGAAGACGAAGCGCCCACCGGCGCTTCAAGTCTGTTAGCCTCTCTACCCGGAAGCCATGCTGCGGGGTATTCGGCTTCCAATAAACAAGGTCGCCCTCGTCATACCTTGTTGCCCCGCCGCCATACAATTCCGGATTACTCCAGAGAAAAAATCAGAAAAGGAATAGCGGCGCGACGCAGGCCCGAGTTATTTCAAGCATAGACCACTGGTATCGGAACAAGGAGACGAAGAATGTTGAGCTCTATTTCCCCGAGATTTGGACAGAACGTGGATGCGAAACTGATACTACGGTGCCGCGTTCTGTGCTAACTCTATTCACTTCGGCATTCAGTTGGTTTGCAAGTGACTCTATGATACTGGTACCCAGTCCTTCTCCTCTCGCGGCGGTTGCCGAAAGTCCGACTCCATCATCGCCGATACTTAGCTTCCATTTTTTTGCCTGCGATTCATACGTCACTGTAATCTGACCCTCACCTTTGGGGAAAGCGTGTTTCAGAGAGTTCATGACCAGCTCTGTCGTGATGAGTCCCAAACCGATAGCCTCATCAGG